>JAFYQA010000029.1 GCA_017547315.1 Roseburia sp.
CATGACTTAGGTGCTTTTTTGCCGATTACAATATGTCCGCACTTCAAACACTGCCATACACACTCCCCATCTTTCGAAAAAACAACCCTATCTTCTATATTATGAAGCAATCTACGGAACCGTTCTTCATGCTGCTTTTCAATTGCCGCTACACCTTCAAAAAGTCTTGCTATATCCTCAAACCCTTCCTCTTTTGCCTCTCTTGCAAACCTTGCATACATATCTGCCCATTCAAAATGCTCTCCCGACGCAGCATCCTTTAGGTTAATTTCTGTCCTTTGAATTCCGCCATCATGTAAAAGCTTAAACCAGATTTTTGCATGAATCCGCTCGTTCCCTGCTGTTTCTTCAAAAATATTACCAATTTGTATAAATCCATCCTGTTTTGCTTTAGTCGCATAGTACATGTATTTATTTGTCGCCTGCGCCTCTCCTGCATATGCTACCATTAGATTTGCTTCCGTTCTAGTACCTTTTAAACGCGCCATACCAAACCTCCCTTTTTCTATACTCTATAATATGGACAGACTGACAATTTTTATGCAATTTTTTATTTTCGCTTCACTCATTATAACGAAGGTTTTCAGAACTTACGTTCGCTCCGTTCTTTACAGAAAAAGGAGATACTGTTATAATATGACTATAAAAACTATGGCAGAAAGGATATCCTATGGCAACACCACTTATTTTTCACATTGATGTTAATTCCGCTTTTTTAAGTTGGGAAGCAGCTCATCGTTTAGAACAAAATCCCAACGCGCAAGATTTACGGCTTATCAATGCAGTCATAGGCGGTGACGAAGAACAACGTCATGGTATTGTTTTAGCCAAATCTCCTTCTGCAAAAAAATATGGCATACAGACCGGCGAACCTTTAGCACACGCTCGAAGAAAATGTCCGAATTTAGTTATCGCACCCCCGAATCATGCTCTATATGCCGCCTATTCCAAGCGTTTCATTACGCTTCTTGAAGAAGTAGCACCAATCATCGAACAATGCAGTATCGACGAAGCCTTTTGCGATATGACAGGTACTACCAGTCTCTATGGTGAACCTGTGGCCTTTGCTCACAAGTTAAAAGACCGCATATACAGCGAACTTGGCTTCACTGTAAATATAGGTATCTCTACGAACAAACTATTGGCTAAAATGGCTTCCGACTTCAAAAAACCAAATTTGGTACACACACTTTTTCCAGAAGAGATTCCTGCTAAACTTTGGCCACTGCCATTAGAAGATTTATTTGGCATCGGAAAATCTTCTGCCAAACGTCTGCATGCATTGGGCTTTCGAACCATCGGTGATTTAGCACATGCAAACAAACAGTATCTGATATCCAACTTTAAATCGCAGGGAGAATATATCTGGAATTCTGCTAATGGTATTGCCTCCGCTGACCTTACTTATATTCCACCAGTCAATAAGGGATATGGCAATTCTGTTACGCTGCCTTATGATGTAACCGATATCGATACTGTCAATCGAATTCTACTTTCTCTCTGTGAGACGGTAGGTGCCCGTATTCGTGCAGAAAATGCATATATCAGTGTCGTACAGGTACAAATTGTAGATTGTGAATTTGTCCATCATTCCAGACAGACCACCTTACCCTCTACCACGAACGTAACTGAGAAAATCTATGCTTGTGCCAAACAATTATTTACTGAATGTTGGGACCATACTCCGATTCGTTTATTAGGCGTCAGCACTAGCAAAGCATCGAATGAGAGTTACGAGCAATATAATCTCTTCGATCAGGATAAGTTTGAACGTTTATCCAAACTTAATTCTGCTATCGATAAAATTCGCTCCAAATACGGAGATGATTCTATTAAACGTGCCTGTTTCGTAGAGACAGACAACTCTTCTGAATAATATAAAGAAAGGGTGGTTGTATAAGGAGTTTTTGCATGCTTAGCGCAAAAACTCCTTATACAACCACCTTTTCTATTTCAATTCACTTTGCATTCGCGATATAAATAATAATCACTATCTAATTTCTTTATTCTGTAATATTTTCATGTAAAAAATCAATAATCTCAATTACTTTTCCCATGCTCATCTGTCCTGGTGCACTACTCTCTTTATTTGCCGCAAATGTTACGCAAGATCCAAATGTTTCTCCACACAAACGGCTAATCATACCATATTTGCCCATAGACATAGAGATAATCGGTGTATCCGGATTCTCTTTATAGAACTCGCTTGTCACTGCTAACAATCTAAGCACGTCTTCTTCACTCTGTGGCATAACTGCAATTTTTACAATATCTGCATTACCAGTACACATATTCTCTAATAACATCTTCATAACATCACGCTCTGGAGTTTCCTCAAAATCATGATGTGATGCAACAATTTTAATTCCTTTTTCCTGCAATCTTAAAATCTTAATAACGGGATATTCTTCTGCAAAAAACTCTAAATCCAACAAATCTACAACACCAGATTCCGCTGCAATATCATGAATATCATCCAACTGCTCTGATGTCACATCGCCAAATCCTCCCTGTAACTTTGTGCGGAATGTATACAAGAAAATTTTTTCTGTCAAATGAGGAGCAATTGTATGCAATATCTCACGCACTTCGTTAAAATCTAAATATTTCGAAAATGCATCTACTCTCCACTCAATAATATCTACCGGACTCTTTACTAATTCGAGAATTTCTTCAATAATCTCATTCTTTTCCCGTCCCATTACCGGAACGCAGACACATGGTCTTCCTTCACCGATTTTTTTCCCTTTTATTGTTATCATATAGCCTCCATTTAACAAAAAATAACTTATTTACTATTATAAAACATTAAAATTAATATTGCAAACATTTGACAACTGGTTTTATTTCTATTATTATACTTTATTATATTTTTTTACAAAGTTTTACCCAAAAGAGAGGTTTTATATGAGTTTTCAGTTTTTAAATCAATTGCCTACTCCTGAAGAGATTAAGGCACAATATCCGCTTCCACCAGCACTTGCTGATTTGAAGCTTGAAAGAGATAACGATATTTCAAATGTATTAAAAGGAATAGATTCCCGTTTCTTAGTAATAATTGGTCCGTGTTCTGCAGATAACGAAGATTCTGTATGTGACTATGTAAGCCGACTTACCAAAATTCAAGAAGCTGTAAAAGAAAAATTAATTATTATTCCACGCATCTATACCAACAAACCTAGAACCACCGGTGAAGGATATAAGGGAATTGCCTCACAGCCAGATCCTGAAAAAGCACCTGATATGGTTGAAGGTTTAATTGCTATGAGAAAAATGCACATCCGTGCAATCGCAGAAAGCGGATTAACCTGTGCTGACGAAATGCTTTATCCGGAAAACTGGGGTTATGTAGAAGATTTATTGTCCTACGTTGCCATCGGTGCACGTTCTGTTGAGGATCAGCAACACAGACTTACCGTTAGCGGTTTTGATGTTGCTTCTGGCATGAAAAACCCAACTAGTGGTGATTTTACGGTTATGTTGAATTCTGTTTATGCCGCTCAGCATCCTCATCACTTTGTATATCGTGGCTATGAGGTAGAAACTACCGGTAACCCATTGACCCATGTTGTTTTACGTGGTGCTGTCAATAAACATGGTAATACTACTCAGAATTACCACTATGAAGACTTAATTCGCCTTTGCGAAATGTATCAAAAATGGGATTTGGTTAATCCTGCCGCTATCATCGATGCGAATCACTCTAACTCAGGCAAGAAATTCAAAGAACAGATTCGTATCGTAAAAGAAGTTATGCATAACCGTGAATTATCTTCTGACATCCATAATATGGTAAAAGGTGTTATGATCGAAAGCTACCTTAAAGAAGGCGCTCAAAAAATTGGCGAACACGTTTATGGTCAATCTATTACTGACCCATGCCTTGGATGGGAAGATTCTGAAAAACTGATTTATGATATTGCAGACCTCTGCAAATAATTTTTATCATCACAACCTTTGTTTTTCTTATAATTTAAAAGGTGTTTGCGAACCAATATCAATTATAAAATATTGGTTTACAAACACCTTTATTTTAAATTCTCGGATGTGCACTCATATACACATCTCTGATTTTTCCGCTCTGATTCACCTGTGCATAAACTTGCGTAGCAGCAATATCTGCATATCCTAACATCTCTTGTACTGCCCTTAAATCAGCACCATTTGCCACCATATGAGCTGCAAAAGAATGACGCAATGTATGTGGCGTAATTTCTGATTCAATTCCGGCTCTTCCACCATACAGCTTAATTAGCTTCCAGAATCCCTGACGGCTCATAGCTTGTCCGGAACAATTCGTAAATAACCATTCGCTTTCTTCATCTTCCACCATTTTAGGTCTTCCATCATTCAAGTAATTCTTCAACGCCTCTTTCGCTTTTTTTCCAAATGGAATTACTCGTTCTTTGTGTGCATCCACACAATTTAAATATTCCATCTGCAAATTAACATCTGATATTCTCAATGATATCAATTCTGTCACTCGAATCCCCGTAGCATAAAGCAATTCTAACATTGCCTTATCCCTTAATTCTTTCGGCGAACTTCCAGAAGGCTGTTTTAATAATTGTGTAATCTCTTCGGTTGACAAAACTGCTGGTAATTTCTTTTCAATCTTTGGTGCTTTTATCTTCTCCGCAGGATCTTCATCAATCTGATGTTCTTTATACAAATACATAAAAAAAGCTTTCATTGATGCAATACTTCTAGAAATCGTTGAAGGCTTCATACCATTCTGTTCCAAATACATTACATAAGAATTTAAACTTGTTGTATTGATTGCTCTTACATCAGCAATTCCTTGCGTCTCCAAATACTGACACATTTTCTTCAAATCACGCTCATATGAAACTTCTGTATTTTTAGAAGTCTGCTTCTCTACATGCAGATATTCAATAAACTTTCCTATCTGTTCTTTCATCCTATTAAACCATCCAATGCTTCTCTAATTACTTTACATAATTCTTTATCCTATGTAAAAAATACCTCATTTTTTGAGGTACGATACTTATTATAATAATAAAAAAACAGAAAAGCAATCGCTATTTTTCAAGGTTTTTGGGCCTTTTTTCATCGGGCACTATATCTCGTTTTTACAAAAATATTTTCACCACATATTGTAAAATCTCCTTAAAATTTTTTTAACATTTTATTATATTTTTTATTAAAACCGGACCAATATATGCTTCCATAAGACATCCTATACATACAAATATTACGATTAACAGATTTACAATATATACTTCTGTTCTGTTTTGAACTTTCAAATATTCTACTTTATAATTACTCCAAAGTACATACGCTATTCCATAGCATATACCATGTGGAAATAAAACACATACTAGAAGCAAAATTCCCCACAATCCATTCGTCAAAATACTTGTCGCTGCAATTCCACCTAATACACCAGAAATTAGCAGAGCAAATCCCACACTAACGATTCTTTTAGGCATCGTTTGTGTCAATATCCACAATATAATGACGGTCCTTAAACGCAAAAATAAAATCTCTACCAAATATTTTTCAAATATAATCTCATCAAATGTCAACCTCATTAAATTATAACGATTCAAAATACTATTACTAACTTCTGTAACATCTTCCACTAAATTCACTAATATAACACCTGCTAAAAAAGCTAATACATATATCCAATTTTTCTGTTTCATCTAATATTTATGCCACCTGATTCCTCAACTTTTATAATTTTAAGTCATTACCTTTATATCTATGCAGACACAGAAAAAAAAGACCAACTAACTACCCAATGTTTTTCATTAGATAATTATTTGGTCTTTTGTAAATTATTTCGCTACATCCGTTACTCTGGATTCACGTATTACATTAACTTTAATCTGGCCTGGATATTCCATCTCAGCCTCAATCTTTTTCGCAACATCACGTGCTAATATAATCATATCCGCATCATTGATCTGCTCTGGAACTACCATAATTCGAATCTCTCTACCTGCTTGAATAGCAAAAGATTTATCGACTCCTTTAAATCCGTTTGAAATGTCTTCTAACTGTTTTAATCTGTTTGTATAAGTATCAAGTGTCTCACGTCTAGCACCTGGTCTCGCAGCACTAATTGTATCAGCTGCCTGTACAATACAAGCGATTAATGAGTTTGGTTCTACATCACCATGATGAGCCTCTACTGCATTAATAACAAGCGCTGATTCTTTGTATTTTCTACATAAATCAACACCAATCTGAATATGTGAACCTTCCATATCGTGATCGACTGATTTACCAATGTCATGTAATAAGCCGGCACGTTTTGCAGTTCTAACATCTACACCAATTTCTGCTGCTAATAATCCTGAAAGCTGTGCAACTTCAATAGAATGTTTCAATGCGTTCTGACCATAACTTGTACGGAACTTCATTCTACCAAGTAAACGTATCAGTTCTGGATGAATACCATGAACTCCAACTTCTAAAGTAGCAGCTTCACCTTCTTCGCGGATCATTGTCTCCACTTCTTTTTGTGCTTTTTCTACCATTTCTTCGATTCTAGCTGGATGAATACGTCCATCTACAATCAATTTTTCTAATGCGATTCGTGCAACCTCTCTACGAATTGGATCAAATCCCGATAAAATAACGGCTTCTGGTGTATCATCAATGATTAAATCCACACCGGTCATCGTCTCTAATGTACGAATATTACGACCTTCACGACCGATAATTCTACCTTTCATTTCATCATTTGGAAGCTGAACAACTGAAATCGTTGTCTCAGCAACGTGATCTGCAGCACATTTCTGAATTGCAGTTACTACGAAGTCCTTCGCTTTTTTATCAGCTTCTTCCTTCGCTTTGTTCTCCATTTCTTTGATTAACTTTGCAGTATCAAGTTTAACATCTTCTTCAACGGTTTTTAAAAGATACTCTTTTGCTTGTTCGGAGGTTAATCCTGAGATTCTTTCAAGTTCCTGTAAACGCTCTTCATTGAGCTTTGCAACCTGTGCTTTCTGTCTGTTGATTTCCTCTTCCTTCGCAACAAAACTTGCTTCGCGCTTCTCGATGGCTTCTAACTTTTTATCTAAGTTTTCTTCCTTCTGCACGATTCTACGTTCGCTACGCTGAATCTCTGCTCTACGCTCTTTCACTTCCTTGTCAATTTCATTCTTAACACGGATAGACTCTTCTTTTGCTTCAAGCATCGCTTCACGTTTCTTCGTCTCAGCAGTCTTCACAGCTTCGTCAATAATTCCTCTAGCCTTTTCTTCTGCACTGCCAATCTTAGCTGTGGCTACTTTTTTATGGTAAACAGTAGTCGCAACATATGTGATTCCAGCAGTTACAAGAATAGCTAATACTACGGCGATTATTGTACCTGGCATACAGGAGCACCTCCTTCTATGAAATTTTCATTGTACATATAACATATAACTAAGCAAATTGTCTGTCATAAATAACAACAGTTCAATTTTATTCTATTTTAACTTGCATGTCAAGTATATTACTATTCAAAATGCATAATATTGAACACAAATTCTCTAAAAATACAACATATTGTACCAAATTATTTCTTTTTAAAACACTTCTTCTAAATGCATTACGCGAAAAATATCATGTGACTTGAATCCCTTCCGCATAAGAAATTGTACTGTCTTTCTTCGAACTGTTTCATCCGATGTATCCATATCAAAGCCTCGTTTTCTAAGCAAATCTCTAATCTGCATACATTCATCTGCTACAAATTCTTCTTCCATTGCCTGTGCTATCACTTCTCGGCTAATTCCTCGCATCATCAGCTTCTGAGTAAGTTTCTGCCGACTCTCTTTCTCTTGATGATAACGAATATATGTAGTCGCATAGCGATAATCATCCACATAATGATACGCCTTAACATAAGATATTGCCTGCTCAATGCAGCACACAGGATATCCATTCTGATGTAATTTATCCCGTAACTGTTTCTCTGTACGTTCTTGTTGTTCCAATAAATACATCGCACGCTTTGTTGCCCGTTTTCCAAGGATCTCTGTCATAATTTGCTCATATTTTACATCATCAAATACTTCATTTTCAAAAAGGGAAAGCTTATTCGCTTCCCCTTTGTATAAGATAAATGTATCACCATTATCTAAGCAAATCTGTAACTTCTTCTTATCCTGTGGAACTACCGATACCACTTGATAAGTCATGTTATTATTCCTCTGTCAATACTTCCGGTTTTGTTCCGTCTGCTTCTGCTGTTCCATCCAAGCTAAAGAAATCTCGAACTTTCGCTTCGATTTCATCACAAATCATCTCATTTTCTCTCAAATAAGTCTTAGCATTTTCTCTACCCTGACCAATCTTCTCTCCATTGTATGCATACCATGCACCAGACTTATTCACCACACCTACATCAGCCGCTAAATCAAGAATATCGCCTTCTTTTGAAATACCCTGACCAAACATAATATCAAATTCAGCTTCTTTAAATGGTGGTGCTACTTTATTCTTAACAATCTTAACTCTTGTACGGTTACCAATCACTTCTCCGCCCTGCTTTAATGATTCGATTCTTCTGACATCCATACGAACAGATGCATAGAACTTAAGTGCACGACCACCAGTTGTAGTCTCAGGATTACCGAACATCACACCAACCTTCTCACGTAACTGATTGATGAAGATAACGATACAATTAGACTTACTGATAACTGCAGTCAACTTTCTAAGTGCCTGGCTCATCAAACGTGCCTGTAAACCTACATGAGAATCACCCATATCACCATCAATTTCAGCCTTAGGAACTAATGCTGCAACAGAGTCAACGATTACGATATCTACTGCACCAGAACGTACCATGGTCTCTGTAATCTCTAATGCCTGCTCACCACAGTCCGGCTGTGAAATATATAAGTTATCGATATCTACCCCAATATTCTTCGCATAAGCTGGATCTAATGCATGCTCTGCATCAATAAATCCTGCGATACCACCTCTACGCTGTACCTCTGCTACTGCATGTAAAGCAACTGTTGTCTTACCAGAAGATTCTGGTCCATAAATCTCAATAATACGACCCTTAGGAAGTCCGCCTAAACCTAATGCAATATCTAAGCTCAATGCACCTGTAGGGATTGTCTCTACGTTCATCTGCGCAGAACTATCGCCTAACTTCATGATAGAACCCTTACCATACTGCTTCTCAATGTGTGAAATCGCTGCATCCAGCGCTTTTAATTTATCTTCTCTTGCCATTCTCTTCCTCCAATACGAAACTATGTTCGTGAACATTTGTTCGTTTCTTTGTTCTAATAATAGTATACTTTTGTTCTGTTGTCAATCACATTTTTCTATTTTTAATAAAATTGGGAAATATCTGACAATCGTCCTGAATATGATAAAAGAATGTGATATTACTATACCACATTCTTTCTTAGAAAACAAATTTATTTTATTAAAACTACATTCCAAGTAATGCTAAAATGCCTTCTCTATCCTGTAAACCCACTGCTTTGTTCTGGAACTCACCCTTGTTCATAACTACAAGTGTTGGAATGTTCATAATGCCATATTTTAATGCTAATGCAGATTCCTCATCTACATCTACTTTACCGAATTTTACTTTTCCTTCTAATTCTTCTGCTAATGCATCAAAGATTGGAGCCTGCATCTTGCAAGGTCCGCACCATGTTGCCCAGAAATCCATAATAACAGGAACATCGCATGCTAATACTTCCTGTTCAAAATTGTCGTTTGTAATTTTTACTACTGCCATAATTTTGTCCTCCTAAATAATATATACTTTGACGAGAGACCGCACGATAACTCGTGCTAAGTCCTGTACACTTGAAGCAAAATCAGCTTCAAGTGTCAGTCCTCACGTTCGTGCAATACAGGCTATATTGTACACGTCGTCTTGTGCCATGCACAGTCTCCGTGTCCAAACACCCTGTACTCCACTCACTTTCTCTCGTCCTCAATCTCGTCCAAACTCCGATAACTTTAACCCTTCATTTCTATCGAGTACCATTCCTACACTCCATGAGTTGATGAAAAGTAATAATGGACGACCTTTCATATCCTGAATCTTCTTCATATCAGAAGTTCCTACGATTCTGTCCATATTCACATCTTCATTATCAATCCAGCGGATATGCTCATATGGAAGGTTCTCCATACGAATCTCAACGTTGTACTCGTTCTCGATACGGTATTTCAATACATCAAACTGTAACACACCAACTACGCCAACGATTACTTCTTCCATACCCATATTGTATTCCTGGAATATCTGAATCGCACCTTCCTGCGCAATCTGCTGCATACCTTTCATGAACTGCTTACGTTTCATGGTATCTACTTGACGCACTCTTGCAAAATGCTCCGGTGCGAAAGTCGGAATACCTTCAAACTGGAATGGTTTTGCATTGGTAATTGTATCACCGATTGAGAAGATACCCGGATCAAATACACCAATAATATCGCCTGCATAAGCTTCCTCTACAATGTGACGTTCCTGCGCCATCATCTGCTGTGGCTGTGATAATTTAATCTTCTTATTACCGCCCTGTACATGGGTTACTTCCATGCCAGCTTCGAACTTACCTGAGCAGATACGCATAAATGCAATACGGTCACGGTGTGCCTTGTTCATATTCGCCTGAATCTTAAATACAAACGCTGAGAAAGTCTCATTGAATGGGTCTACTTCTCCAATGTCTGCTCTACGTGGTAATGGTGAGTTTGTCATCTGTAAGAAATGCTGTAAAAATGTTTCTACACCAAAGTTTGTAAGCGCAGAACCGAAAAATACAGGTGATAATTCACCTTTACTTACAAGATCCTGATCAAATTCTGCTCCTGCACCATCTAATAACTCTACTTCTTCCATTAATTTGTCATAAGCAGCCTGTCCAATTTCATCAATTAATGCCGGATCATCAATACTAATGTGCTTTTCTGTACCTTCTTTTGTACCTTTTAATGTATCTGCAAATGTTGTAACCTCTCTGGTATTGCGGTTATACACACCTTTGAATTCCTTACCGGAACCGATTGGCCAGTTAACCGGACAAGTTGCGATACCAAGTTCGTTCTCGATTTCATCGAGGAGTTCGAATGTATCATTTGCATCTCTATCCATTTTATTAATGAATGTAAAAATCGGAATGTGTCTCATTACGCAGACTTTAAAAAGTTTTCTCGTCTGTGCCTCTACACCCTTAGAACCATCGATAACCATTACTGCGGAGTCCGCTGCCATAAGTGTACGGTAAGTATCCTCCGAGAAGTCCTGATGTCCCGGTGTATCCAAAATATTAATACAGTAACCGTCATAGTTAAACTGTAAAACAGAAGACGTTACAGAAATACCTCTTTCTTTTTCAATCTCCATCCAGTCAGACACTGCATGACGAGCTGTTGCCTTACCTTTTACGGAACCTGCTAAATTAATCGCACCACCGTATAACAAAAATTTCTCAGTTAATGTAGTCTTACCTGCATCCGGGTGGGAAATAATCGCAAAGGTACGACGTTTTTCAATCTCTTTTCTTAAATCTGCCAAAGTTAATCCTCCAATTAAAACTCAATCAAAGACTCTCCTGCCGGAAAATCTTCTGTATTTTCTTTTGTAATACCAAAATAATTTAAAATCGTTGCTGAAATGTCAGCAAAACTATCTCTTGTACCATAGTTTACACCTGCTTCAATAGATTTACCAACCATAAGAAGCGGTGTATACTCTCTTGAATGGTCTGTGGATGGTGTGATTGGATCACAGCCATGATCCGCAGTAATCATAAGGATATCATCCTCACGAAGCTCTGCTAAAATCTCTGGCAGACGCTCATCAAAATAAGTCAATGCCTTTGCATAACCGTCCACATCGTTACGATGACCATACAACATATCATAATCTACCAAATTTACGAACATAAGTCCATTAAAATCTTTCTTCATGAGAGAAATTGTCTGGTTAATGCCCTCTTCGTTATTCGCAGTTCTCACATACTCTGTGATACCTTTTTCTGCAAAAATGTCGATAATCTTACCAACTGACCATACATCATAACCTTTTGCTTTTAAAACGTCAAGCATAGTAGTCTTTGGTGGCTGCAAAGAATAATCGTGACGGCGACTAGTACGTTTAAAATTACCCGGTTCGCCTTCGAATGGTCTTGCAATCACACGTCCTACGCCATGCTCACCCTGTAACATCTCTCTTGCAATTTCACAGTACTCATATAATGTCTCAATCGGAACGATGCCCTCATGTGCTGCAATCTGGAAAACAGAGTCCGCTGATGTGTACACAATCAAATCACCAGTCTTCATATGCTCTTCGCCATAATCACGGATAACGTCTGTTCCAGAATATGGTAAATTACAAAGAACGCCACGGCCAGTACGTTTACTAAACTCATCCAATACTTCCTGTGGGAAACCATTTGGATACGTCGGCAATGGATTTGGAGAAATAATTCCAGAAATCTCCCAATGTCCAATTGTCGTATCTTTTCCTTTAGAAACTTCTGTCATACGAGCAAAAGAACCTTGCGGATTCTCCTCTTTCTCACCAATATCTACTCCATCAATATTAAAATACCCTAATTTTCTCATATTAGGCATTGAAAAATATGGGCTGGTAGAAGCTGCTTTTAAAGTATTACTGCCTGCATCCCCATATTCGGCCGCATCCGGCATCTCTCCGATACCAACGCTATCTAATACCATTAAAATCACTCTTTTATTATCCTGCATAGTAAAACCCTCCCTGTGCTATTATGTGTATTTTATACATTATTACCTATACTAGATAACTATTCATCGCCACTATTCGCAAAACCGCCTTTTCAAGGCTTTCCTTTTGCTCATATTGTCTTCTCGCCAAAGAAATTTTCAAAAAAACATTCGTTTCAGCAAGCTGAACAACTGCTTTTTTGAAAATTGCCTTGGCTCTGAATAGTTACCTATATTTTATCATTATAATACCTCTAATGAAAGCACAAATTGCCGTTTATTAGAATATAATTATATTGTCAAAAAATCAAGCAAAATCTATGCATTTCACACAAAAATGTGCTTTACCTGCCAGCACTTAAACCTTTCTGGACATGTAAAACACATTTTTTTAACTTATTCCATTTCCTGCTCAACCACAATCGGCGTGATTACAATTTTTTCCCCTGCAATGTTGGTCTTTCTTTTTACGATATCTTCTACCTGCGCACGCTTTGCATCTGTAACATCTCCCATATTTAACACAACATCGCATGTATCATCTGTAATGCTGACTACCACATCTGTAAAGCCCTTTGCTTCCAGTAACATCTCTGCTGCATTTTCCCTTTCTGCAATATCTGTCATGGCAATCATCTTATTAATCGCATCCTGTTTGACATCATCTGAAATGCTGCTGTTATTAATAATTTCCAATAGCGTTTCTTTGTTCTTCGAACGAATCTGCTCACGCGAAAGCTTCATCTCTGATGCATAATCGATGTTCGTAACTATGGAACTTGTAAATACCGTTTCTCCCGGATTCATCACGTCCTCCGTGCTGCTTGTAGCTACACCACCCTCACTTGTGCTATTTTCCGCAACCGCATCCAGCGTTTCACCATTAGCATTATCTGCAACCTGCGTATCCCACTCAATTAATTCCTCTGCCACAAAAATATCCTCTATTGTAAAAACATCCTCATCTGAAATCTCGTATTCCTCTGCCAGTAAATCTGCATTCGCTGCTGCCGGAATGTTCTTACCGGTGATATCCTTATTCATAAAACTGAAATATCCCGCCACCGCAAGCATCAACGCCAAAGCAGTAATCATAATCTGATTTTTTCTAAAAATTTTCTTCACTGCTCATCCCCCTTTACTCATCTTAACTACAATAATCTTATGCGCCTCAATCGGAAATAATGCCATTGCCGCTTTCGAAATCTGTGAAACCACTGTAGCATTCCCGCCTCCCTCTGCCACCACAACAATCCCTTCTATCGTAGGTAATATCTCCTTTCCCACATACGGATAAGTTCCATTTTCATCTTCTACCTGTACCGTTTCTACCGTTCGTTCGCTCGAAAACGTATCCCTACTACCTCCACTGCTATCCGTTTCTTTTACCGTATTGCTTACATCTATCATATCTTTTTCCACAATAGACTGTCCGTTATCTGAAAGAGTAATCATCACTTTTACTCTCCCTACTCCTTCCATCTCTCTTAAAACTCCTTCTAACTTTTTTTCTAAATAAGAAGTATAAAACTCTGCATCCATTTCCTCTCGTTCTTCTACTACCGTCTCCGTATTTCTAATCTCTGTCTTTTTCCATAAAGCAGTATTCCCTGTACTTCCATTCCCTTCCGGCAATACAATTACCAGTAAAATTGCTCCAATTAACGCCAACACAATCCAATCTGTCTTTTTTATATTTTTCCAGTCAAATTGTTTATTCATCCATCTCACCTGCCTGCATTTTATCTACTATTTTGACCGATATCGTATCTACTACAATCTCATCTTCCGGTTCTTCTATCAAATTCTGATATTTTTCTTCCATAAGTCTTTTCCCAGAGTCTTGCATTTGTTTCGCCTCCGCTGTAATTTTTAGTATCCGTTCTTCCCACGCTTCCTGCTCTAATTTTTCTAATACCACTTCCTCCTGTCCCCAAAACTGCATAAGCGGATAAAGCATACCGATGACCAGAATCACGCCTGCAAAAAAAGCGATATATTTTCCAAATACATTCTTAGGAACAAAATACAGTAACACCTTGATTAACAAAAAAAGAACTAAAAAACCTTTTACATATGCTAAAATCATTTTTCCACCACCCTAAAATGTAAATGTCGTTATGGAAACCGCTAACGCAATTGTTATAAAAAAAAGTATCATACAATGCCCCTGCACTTTCATATACAGCACCGCGGCACCTGACAACTGTTTCAAGCAACCCGAAATTCTACGATCTGTAAGCGGTTCTGTAATTGCCGCCATAATCTTATATAAAAGACATAACACGCCGGTCTTTAGTAATGGACCAATTCCAATGCATATCAGTACAACAATACCTGCAATACCGATTCCATTTTTAATGATCATCCCAGAACCTAACAGCACCTCGCTGGCACTCCCCGCAGCACCCCCTATTCCTGGAATCGCCGATACGGCCTTTGCAAACGTTCCCTGTGTCATTCGATCTTTTACAGGATTCATCAGATTTTGCACCACACTTAATCCTAACACCGTCGTTCCGGCAATCTTTATTCCCCAGTTCACTGCTGTTTCTAATAGTTCTGCAAGATTCCCAAATTGCGTTTCTTCAAAAAAGTGATTAAAAATCTGTAGCAACACATACACATGAATGCACGGCAAAAGTACTTTTTCAAACACCCACTCTGCGAGATAAATCGCCAAAAAAGCAATCTGGTAAAAGCCTGCAGATGTATACACATTCGATGAAAAAAACATGCCTGTACAAAAGCAGGGGACAAACACCTGCATAAAACCTACACTCTGTTCTATGGTGTGTGCCACGATTTCCTGAAAAATGTACATAGACTTTAATAGCATTAATGCCAACACCGAATACACCAAAAGAAAACAGACATCTGAAATATACGAACTTCCAAAATCCCCTGCCGAGTTCTTTAACAAGGAAAAACAAAATGTAATCAAAAGAACTTCCAAAAATAGCATCTTATTCGCCGCGATTTCCGAAAAAAACAGTTCCTTTAACCAAAATACAATGTCAGTAATACTTTCTACACCCCAACCTTGGTCTATCACTTTTTCTAATAGCTCATAAAATGTCATAGACACACCTGTCTCTTCCAGAAAAGAGTCCAGTGCAGATAATTCCAATTCTCCCAGTAGCTCATTCATTAACTCATTTTCCTGCATCATAAGATACTACCTATCACTTCCAAAAAGGTTAATAATACAGGCAGACTAACCACTAATATAGAGATTTTCGCAAACGTTTCAATCTGGCTTCCGATTGCACCATATCCTGCATCTTTACATACATCCATAGCAAATCCCGCCACATAAGCAATTCCAATCATTTTCAAAATCAGAGCTATGTAACTACTGTCAATGGAAAGCATCGATTCTAACCGCTCCACAAATGCCAAAACAACCTGCATTTTATGTATCAAAAACGAAAAAATCAAAATACAGACTCCCATGCTGATTAGCATACTATATTCACTTTTTTCTTTTTTTAGAAATGTCGCCAGTAATACACCAGCTACTCCAATTATGCCGATTTTTATTACATCCAATTTGCTCTATTTCCCCCACAATATTCTTTTTACGCTTCACAATGTAAAAAGCGCTTGTATCGTTTCAAACAATTCATATATGTATGGCACAATCCAAAATAAAACCATAATAAGCCCTGCCAGACTGGTCAAAAAAGCCTGCTCCTCTCTACCACTATGCTTTAAAACCTGTCCCAGCACTGTCACTAGAATTCCGACCGCTGCTATTTTAAAAATCAAATTTACACTCATCTTCTATACCAGCAGGATAATCAGCACCAGTCCGCTCATAATACAGACGGTCTGATATACCTTTTGTTTCTCCTTCCGCTCTTTTTGCTCCACTTCCATCAGAAAATCCAGTCTCTCCTGATATAGTGATAAAATTTTTTGATTTTCTTCTACGCTCTTTCCAAAAAATG
>JAFYQA010000030.1 GCA_017547315.1 Roseburia sp.
GTACCAACGTCAGCTACTTCTAACTGCGCTGCATATCGTTTAATCTGCTCTTTGATTACTGAACTTATTTCTTCTGGTTTTAAATTCATGGAGCGCATTCACCTGCTTTCAACTGTATTTTTGATAATTCACGAGTCAAATCGAAAAGTTTATTTTTAATACTTCCGTCTACTACTCGGTCGCCGATACGAATTACCATGCCGCCGATTAAATCAGCGTCGACTTTATAATGCATTTCAAATTCTACATATTTTGTAGTGTCTAATAACCGCTTCTCTACTGCTGCTTTCTGTGCTTTGCTAAGTTCCATTGCAGATGTCACATATGCAGTTCCAATATTCTTGTATTCTTTGGTCTGCTCAATGAAGTAATCCAATACGCTCATTACTTCTGCAAAGTGACCTTTGTCTACAATCATACGAAGCAGTCCAACAAGTTCTTCCGAAACCTTTCCGGAAAAAATTTCTGTTACGACTTTAACTTTTTCTTCTTTTACGATTTTCGGATGACTCATTAGTTTGAAGAGTTCGTCATTGGCTTCTAATGCAGCTTTTGCCGCTTTTACCTCTTCTAAAAACGCATCCAACTGGTTTTTTTCTAAGGCTACTTCAAACAATGCATCACCGTATGTTTTTGATACTAGCTTTGCCATGTTGATTCACCCATTTCTTTCAATGTTTCTTCTACCAGCTTATCCTGAATAGTAGTGTCGATGTTGGCTGCAACTACTTTTGCTGCCATCATAGATGCAATCGCTACCATTTCCTGTTTTACTTCATCCATTGCGCGCTTCTTAGAAAGCTCTGCTTCCTCGTTCGCTCTGCGCATAATGCTCGCAGCTTCTAATTTTGCATCGTCGATAATTTTCGCTTCATTTTTGAGTGCTTTTCTACGTGCTTCACTTAAAATCTGCTCTGCTTCTTTGTCTATGTCTTTGAGCTTTGCTTCATACTCTGCTTTTAATTTCGCAGCGTCTTCCTTGTCTGCAATTGCTGTATCGATATCAGAAGCTATTTTTGCCTGTCTGTCTTCTAACATTTTACGAACAGGATTAAATAACAAATACGACATCGCTAAGAAAAGGAAGAAGATTGACACAATCATAAGCAATGTATTAAACAAGAGCTGTGCGTCAAGACCAAAAAGAAATTCCATATTCTTTCCTCGGCCTCCCTTCTTAGATAATCATAATCAATCTCGGCTTAGCCTAATGGCTGAACGAAGAGTAAAAGTAAAGCAATTACTAAACCGTAAAGACCTGTTGTTTCGGCTACGGCCTGTCCTAATAACATAGTTGACATGATGTCACCTTTTGCACCTGGGTTACGTCCTACTGCTGCTGCACCATGTCCTGCTGCGATACCCTGACCAATACCAGGTCCGATACCTGCGATAACTGCTAAACCTGCACCGATTGCTGAGCATGCCATAATTAAATCATGTCCTGTGATATTCATAATATAAGTCCTCCTAAAATAAAATTCTTATGAATTTGAGTGAGAATGTTATTTTAACATTCTTCATAACGAATCCTTTCAACGATTCATTCTATTCTGATGCGTAATTCTGGCTGATATATGTCATTGTCAGCATACAGAATACGTAAGTCTGAATTGCTCCTGAGAACAAATCCAGATACACATGGAGTGCTGCCGGCCAGATAAGTGCCAGTTTTCCGAGCAATCCATAAACAAGTGCCATAATAACCGTTCCTGATAATACGTTAGCAAACAAACGTAAAGACAGGGAAATCGGAACCGCAATCTCACTGATTAAGTTGATTGGGAACCAGATTGGTAACCACGGTGGTAACGGCGAACACATATCCGTCCAAATCTGCTTCAGTGGTAAATTTCTAAACTGAGCAACATGGATTAATGTGAATGTGATAAGACCCATTGATAATGTCGTACCGTAATCGGCTGTTGGTGGTCTTAAACCGAACAGACCGGAGATATTGCTTAGGAATATGAACATGAAGATGGTCAAAATATAGTTCCGATAAATCGGAGCTGCGATTTTACCCATTGTACCAAAAACAATTCCATCAAGCTTCTCTACTAACAGTTCCAAAAGGTTCTGCAGCATATCCGGTACTTCTGTTGCATGTCTCATTTTAATATTGGCAACAACGCCAAGTGCTAACATTAAAAGCATTACAATCAAAATGCAGACATGTGATGTTGTAATCCAGACTTCGTTACCGAAAAAATTAACAGGAAATAATCCGTGAATCATAAAATCGATATCGGCGCCGGATGACATCAAAATTGCGTTACTCACAATTTCACCTCCTTATAAACTTTTATCGTAACATTCAGATTTTGTCCTTCTGATACGTTACTATTCCTTCTCTAAAGAATTATCACCTCTTCCTTGGATTTTTAAAATAACTTTATGTGCAAATGGCTGCAGGTACGCAGATACCTTTAAGCCTAACACTCCTATAAATGCAGTAACCAAATTGCCGAGATTAAACTTCATCATGACAAAAAATACAATTACCACTACCAGATAACGCAATACCGATTTGATAATAAGCCTGTTACGAGCTCCATCGGCACCATATACCTCTACCGCATCTCGAATAACTTGTGCGATATTAATCGCTAACCCTATGGCCACTACAATTCCTATTAAGAGCCCGGTAGAATATCGCAATTTGTCCTCTACGAACCAGACACCTACCAGTTCTACCACTATTCCATATATCACAATACCAAGCACCAGTCCCGGTAATGCGTCATTAAGTCTTCTTAACATCTAATACTTCCCGAAAAACATCATTTATATCATTTTACTAAAATCGTCGCTTTTTCTACCTCTGTCATTCTTCATAAATGGTTTTGCCATTTTAAAGATACTGGTAAATCCGGCAAAAGCTCCGACAAAAAAGAGTACAATAATCATCCATGGCATATCATATTTATCATCTAACCAAATTCCTAATGCGGTGCACATAGCGATTGGAACTAACATATTAAGTGTAAACTGTAACATTAAGGTTAGTGCCCGGAATACTTTTCTTTGTTCTTTCATAACTTACCACCCAAATCTCCTTTAAATTGTATAAAATTTAAAAGAGTGATACTTTTTTACCAAGTATCACTCTCTATTATACCATTTTTCACCGATTTGTCTATGAAATATTCTTTTTTAATAAATAGGCAAAGTTGGAAAACTGTCTAGTTATTTCTTTTTCCTTGATTTTTCAGAAAATTTTATTTTATAAGATTTCTGACGAGTATACTCTACAATACAAAACTCACTTCCCTACCGGTACGCTCATACTGTACCAGCTCCACACCAGCAGCATTTAACATACGTCTGGATGCAATCATGAATTTCTCCTTCGCATATTTATCGCTGTCATATACAACCCGTTTGATACCGGACTGAATAATCGCCTTCGCACATTCGTTACAAGGGAATAACGTTACATAAATCGTAGCACCCTCTAAACTACCGCCGCGATAATTCAAAATCGCATTCAGCTCACTATGAGTCGTATAAAAATACTTATTCTCTAACGGATCACCATCACGGCACCAAGGGAACTCATCATCAGAGCAACCGATTGGAAGGCCATTATAGCCAATCGATAAAATCTTATGATCAGGACTCACGATACATGCGCCTACCTGTGTATTCGGGTCTTTGGAACGCATACCTGCAAGCATAGCTACACCCATGAAGTACTCATCCCAACTGATATAATCTGTTCTCTTATCGCTCATAACGCTTCCCCCTTTTCTGCTACCATTCACTCCGTTTTATTCATCCTAAGTGTAAAATACTAATCTAAAAATCTCAGACTCTTATTTTGTACCAAAAATACGGTCTCCCGCATCACCTAATCCTGGAACAATATAACCTTTTTCATTTAAATGATCGTCTAATGCACCAATGATAATATCTACATCCGGATGAGCTTCCTGCATTTTTTTCACACCTTCTGGTGCTGCAATTACACACATAAAGTGAATATTCTTAACGCCTTTATTCTTCAAAAGCTGAATTGCTGCGATAGCTGAGCCACCTGTAGCAAGCATTGGGTCTACTACGAAAACTTCACGGTTTGCGCAGTCCTGTGGTAATTTACAGAAATATTCTACCGGTTCTAAAGTCTCTTCATCACGGTACAAACCAATATGACCAACTTTTGCAGCTGGAATCATAGAAAGTACCCCATCTACCATACCAAGACCTGCTCGTAAGATAGGTACAACTGCTAATTTTTTACCCTTTAATTCTTTTACAGTTGTTGTACAGATAGGTGTCTCAATTTCTACATCTGCTAATGGGAGATTTCTAGTTGCCTCATAGCACTCTAACATTGCAATTTCTCCGATTAATGTTCGGAAATCCTTCGAACCTGTATCCGTTCTTCTAATAATACCGATTTTGTGCTGAATCAATGGATGATCCATAACTACTACTTTTGACATATTTTTCCTCCTAGTCTTCATTCAATAAATTTACTAATTTTTGTATACTTTTCCGCATAGTCTCATAACACAAACCATAAGACTGTAGTGTACCACCATACGGATCTAAAATTTCTAATTCGTCGCCTACCAATTCCGTAAGCACATGTATATTCTCCGGAATTACATTTTCATATTTCTCTAAAATCTTTTCTCTCTGTATGTATTCCATCGTAAGAATCAACGTATCCGAAGTAAAATCTTCTTCTGTCAATTGTACTGACATGAAATCGTTCGTAGCCACTCCGTTGCTAATCAGTACAGCCTCTACTTTTTGATTAATAGGCTCTGGAAATAATACTACCATTCCTCTGGACTCTATGTCCACCGGATGTTTTAATTCAAAATCTTTTAAAATTCCTACTGCCATTGGCGACCTTGCAGTGCCACTTTCACATACAAATAATATTCGATTATATTGGTCCATTTCCCTCTCTTCATCACACTTGTGATGCTCCATTAAACGTATAACACCTGATATCCTGCTGCTTTTAACAAACGATTCATAATCGCTTGTCCAATTCGTGGTGTTGCAAAACTCTCAGAATAAATGCAATCTACTTCCTGCTCATCAAAATCTCTTAAAATCTTGTACAGATGCTGTGCAATCGCATCCTCATCATCTCTGGCACCGATACTAAATACCACATCTGCCTCGTAATCTGTTAACGTCTCATCGGTAGCGATTACACCTACATGTTTGCCTTCTGCCTGTGCCTCTTTTACCAGACGGTTAATCTCAGCAACTACTTTTTCTGTGTCACCTTCTACCAAAGCCAAATCTGCTTTTGGTGCATAATGTTTATAACGCATACCTGGTGCTTTTGGTTTCTGTCCTGCCTGTGATGGGTCTGTTGTATCCGACGCTAAAATTCCCGGATCAATCACAACCTCTTCTCCCAACACTTCTTCTAACATCTGCTTTGTAATATATCCCGGAC
>JAFYQA010000031.1 GCA_017547315.1 Roseburia sp.
AAAGAAATCGTCCAAATGAAACAAGTTCGCATCAAATTCTTTTTTCAAATAGTAACCCAATGTGGTTTTTCCACTGGCACACTTTCCATCCAATGCAATTAAAATCGGTTTTCCTGAAACCTTTTTTTCTAACTTATAAATTGCTTTCACTACCGGTTCAAAACGTTTAATACAAGATGGCTTCATCGGAAGATGTATGTCTAATGGAATACGCTTAATGAGAACAGGAATCAATATAAGTTGTAGCAAAATTCCAGGAATCGCATTTGTAATCCCCTGCGCCCAGAATATTTTCCAAGAAAAAGCACTTCCTGCCATGTGATACAAAACACCCGATGCCATGCCCCAAGCTATCCTGCCAACAACCATCGTTCCTATCAATGACAAATATATCCCTTTTAAACTACGTCCTAATCTTCTCCCGAAAATTCCAATACACATTCCATATACTGCTAATTCCACAGCCATCGCTGCTGCAGTCGGAAAAAGTGCCGGCATACCAAATAAAAGACTCCGAAAAAGTGGCAATACAAATCCTACTAGTAAGCCATACTGCCAACCACACCAATAACCACATAACAACACCGGTATATGCATCGGAAGCAACATATTCCCCATTACCGGAATCTGCCCTGTTACAAAAGGCAATATAAGACCTATTGCCAATAATGCACCACCTATTACCACTTTTCGTATATTTCCATTCATATAAATGCTCCCTTAATATATTCTCAATATTTATTTAACTTTCTAGCAAACGCTTGTCCGACTCACATAAAAGTTCTATATTAATGATAATACTATATTAGGAGGGTTTTTTACAATGCATCTTTTTATCGAAAATGCAGAAACATTTTTAATCTATGTCGTAGAACTGTGTACGATTCTTTTGGAAATGTTCGGTATTGTTGTTCTGGTTTTTACTGCATTAAAATGTTTTTATCGCTGGACTCGCCACGATTCTAATTTACGTTTGGATTTAGCACAGGGAATTGCCCTTTCCCTGGAATTTAAGATGGGCAGCGAAGTGTTACGTACTGTCGTAGTCAGAGACTGGGAAGAACTGGGCATCTTAGGTGCAGTGATTTTACTACGAGGACTATTAACATTCCTTATTCACTGGGAGATTAAGCACGAAGAAGCCTCTCTAGAAAAACACGTTTAAACAAAAAAATTTAGGTTATACTTTTTAAAAGCATAACCTAAATTTTTTTAAACCGTTGCTATCCCACAAATCTTTCCGTTTCAGAATATAACTCGTCTGCAATAATTTTATTTGCACCCATTTCATCCGCAACTGCTTTCACATCTTCCGCCAGCACGGCTGTATTTGTGGCTGCATCCGACACGCATTCCGCACTGCCCTCTATTGCAATTGCTATATTAGAAATTGTTCCATTAATATTATCAACCAACTGCTTTAATTGTTCTGCCATCTCATAGAACTCCGTTACAATACCGTTCACATGTTCTGCATCCTGATTATATTGCTTTCCAGAATCCACAAATCCATCATAATCTAGCATAATGGTATCATTAATATAAGATACAATGAAACTAGAACTATTCACCAATTCATTTACGGCTAATGTAACCATCTTATTTAATTCCTGAATTCTATCTGCCGTCTGACGACTAGAATCTGCCAACTGCCTTATTTCATCTGCAACTACCGCAAAACCTTTTCCGGCTTCACCGGCTCTAGCGGCCTCAATAGACGCATTTAATGCAAGCAAATTCGTCTGACTTGAAATACTTAAAATATCATTGGTAAGTTCATTAATGCGCTCTACCTGTTTACTGTCATCCGCAGCTTTTTTCCATTTCGCAATATTTTCTTTTACAACAGCACTTGTATTCTGCTTATTTTCAACGGCTCTGTTTTCTAAGTCAGATGCTCTCTGTTCCATCAAATCTGCATAATTCACTAACTCTTTCGATGCATCTGCCAATACGTCTACTTTTCCATTGGCATCTCTTGTACCTTCGCGAATGCTGATGATTGAAGCAGATATCTCTTCCATTGTTGCAGATAATTCCTGCATACTCGCAGAAATATCCGAAGAATTCGCATTCACATTTGTCACTCGTTCTGATACATTGTTCGTTACTTGATGTAGTTTTTCAGAATTATGCATTACCTGATGCATAACGCCCTCAAGCGACTCGATAAAGGAGTTGATGCCCTGAGCCACCTGACCGATTTCATCTTTTCCTCTGACTTCTACTCTCTGTGACAAATCTCCCCGTCCAGCCTCTATATTCTTTATAATTAAATCTAACTTTTTCTGCATACTAAGCAATGGTTTTAACACACCTACCATCGATACTACCAATAATAAAATCGTTGCAAGTACAGCAATTACCATTTTTACCAAGTTTGAACTTTTCATCCCTAGATAAAGATTCTCCTGCTGCTGAATAATCTCTTCTACTTCAGGAGTTATCTCTGTCAAGCTTTGTGAAATCTTGGTTGAATACTGCATCATTCTTGCAGATGCAATATTCGACTGTAAACAAGCCACAAATAACAAAAATGATAAAATAATGATTGGTAACATTACCTTCCACTTAATACTCATATTTCTAATAATCTTCATACGCTTTCTCCTCTTTTGTCATAATTATGAATTTCTCTACTTTTTCTGATTCATAAGGATTTTCCATGAATTAAAAAGGCTTCACTTGCATCATGTATCATCTGCATAACTACCTCTTTGGATGGAAATGAGATTTTGCTTACTGCAAAAGAAGCAATTCCATGTACATATAACTGCACATTTAACAAATACTTTTCTGCTATATCTGCCGAAATACCATGTTCTTTTTCTAACATCAATATTACTTTATCGTGATTCTCTGCTCGAAGTGATTGTGCAATTGCAGCCATTTTCTGACCATCCTGCTCACTCATATACAAGTACTTATATAAATTCGGATAATCAAACGCCAACTCCACATATCGAAATGCAATCCCTTCTAATATGCCTGCCACACCTTCTCCTTGCACAGTGAATCGATCTTTCAAAAATACCAGACAATACTCTAACAATTCGGTTCGCAACCCCTCCATGTTCCCAAAATGCCATGCAATTGGCTGTGTTGAACATCCAATCTCTTTTGCCAGGCTTGTTATATTAATCGCTGCATAACCGTCACGGAGTAGCATCCGAAATGCTGCTTCTAAAATCACATCCTTACTAATCTGTGTTTTTCGTGACATACTCCCTCCATATAATATAAATCGTTTTATATAAATCTATTTATATTATATAAATCAGTTATTTATTTGTCAATATCACCTTGCACCACGTCATTAATTAAATTAAGGAACAAAAAATACCCGTACACTTTTATAGCAAGTGTAAACGGGTATTCTATACTATCCTAAATATTCTGCCATCTCTCCAATGCTTTTAAAAATAGCATCTGGTTTTACTTCTGATTTCTCTACATCTTCTAATTTCGTCTCACCTGACAAAACAAGAATTCCTTTTGCGCCATTTTTCACTCCGGTAGCCACATCTGTATAAATACGATCTCCTACAAATGCCACCTTATCTTTTTCGTAACCAGTTCTTGCAAGTACCATCTCCATCGTTTCTTTGAATGGTTTGCCAAGGTACTTCGGTTCTTTCGCTGTTGACAACGAAATCAACGCACACATCGCACCGCAATCCGGAATAAATCCATCCTCTGTCGGACAATTAATATCCAAATGTGTGGCTAAAAATTCCGCTCCGTTACGGATAAATGTGCAGGCACGCTCTAATTTCTCATAAGTAAGTGTCGTGTCAAATCCAATTACCACGATATCCGGATTCTCTGTCACAAGTGGCACACCAGCCGCCTCAAAACTCTCTACTAACGCAGGTGTTCCCACTAAATATACGCTCTGTCCAGTGCGGTTTCTTTTTAAGAATTCAATTGTTACATCACCGGAAGTCATAATCTGGTCACGTCCGATGTGACAATCCATTTTCGCAAGTTTATTAATATAATTCTCCGGTGACTTAGATGAATTATTGGTAAAGAAAATATAATGTTTTCCAGCTTCCTCCACTTTCTTTAAAAAGTCTAACGAACCTTCTAAGATAATATCTCCCAAATAAAATGTGCCATCCATGTCTAACACGAATAAATCTATCTCATCTAAAAACGCTTTTTTTTCTTGTTCTGTAAATACCATGATATTTTCCTCCTTGACGCACCACGTTCTTCCCGAATACTAGTACTTTATTCTAACATTTCTAAACGGAAAAGTATAGCAGTTTCCTAAATAATATACCTACAAACCAACCCTCCCCTTCTTCCAATAATACAAAAAATTCCTGCCCAAAAGCAGGAATTTTTTTATCCTATTTCTTGATTTCGTTCAATTTCTTATTGATATATGACATACCACCTGCTGGCAACTGTCCTACCCCCGGAATAAAATCAATTAAAGCTGCAGGTGAGTTTTTCATTGATTTTACTGCTACGATCGGTCCAAATGCTCCAACATTGGCCAAAAGTTCAACCAAAAGTTTTCCATCTTCAATTTTCATAACATCTGCAACGCTATCTTTTACCGAATAATAGCCTTCTGGGAACTCCATATGATCATCATCGGTACCTTCTGCAACACCATCAAACCAGTTTCCAACCGGCACGTCATTTTCACCGCGTGGCAACACATAAACAGGATTTGGTTCGTCAACTGGACATAAAATCACTTCGTTGCTACATACCTCCTCATAAGAAGCTGTGACTACATTATCCCCTTCTTTGAGTGGTACGTTTTCAAATACTGCTGCATGATGCTCTACTATTTTTTCTTCGATTGCTTCTCCATTTACATAGAGTGTTACCTTTGGACAGTTTGTATAAACAATCACTTCGCGTTCTTCCGGTGCTCTATCCCTAAAACGTTCTCCACATACGTGTACCATAGGTACCTCTGACCAATATGCCTGATAAATATAAAATGCTTCCTTGCGAATCTTTCTATCATAGCTTACCAAGCCTTTATTATTTTTACCTACACTACCGCCCTCATCACGTGCATCTGCTGCAAAATCGAACATATTCCATACATGCGTACTCCAAAGGTATGGACGGGTCTCGAACATTTTAAGCATTTCATGATGATAATATGCTTCATATTCTTCCGTATAATCGTGATTCATCGGTTTTGTGGTATGCCAATCCAATACGGCATCTGCACCATATTCCGAACATCCAACTGCTCTGTCCGGATGCATAGCGTGGAAAGTATCAAACCATGGTCCATT
>JAFYQA010000032.1 GCA_017547315.1 Roseburia sp.
GGAGCGAAAGAGGATACAGGGTATCTGCATTTTAAGGTGGCAGATGTGCTTCCGATTCAGAACCTTGTGGAAAATCTTATTTGGACAATCGTGCGGAAAGAGACTAATAAGCGAAGCATTCAGCAGGCTACTATGGGACTTTTATTCCTGCAGCTGATGAACCAAACTGATAGAATGGAGACTGCAGAAAAAGATAAACAGCAAAAATTGGTAATTGATGTATTAAGCTATATAGAGGCGCATTATCGAGATGGTGATTTGGATAGTCTAGCAAGACAACTTCACTATGATATGCGTTGGTTGTCAAAAGAGATTAAGAAACGTACCGGTCAGAATTATACAGATTTAGTGCAGAATAAGAGGCTTAATCAAGCTGCATATTTATTGACAACGACGAATATGAATGTTATGGATATTGGTCTAGCGGTAGGATATGACAACACTAGTTATTTTCATCGTATATTTCAAAAGCAGTTTGGAGTGACGCCGAGAAAATATAGAATGGATAATATTAAATAGATAATGGCGAATAAGGACACTTTTTTAAATAAAAGGTGTCCTTTTTTTGTTGGATTAATTTTTATACTATGTATATAGTGAACAACTAGGGGGATATGTATGAAGAAATATTATTTAGCAATTGACATCGGTGCATCCAGCGGACGCCACATTTTAGGATATTTGGAAAATGGCAGGATGGTATTAGAAGAAATCCATCGATTTCCGAATGGAAATGTAGAAAAAGATGGAGAGTTAACATGGGATATCGATGGACTTTTTAGAGAAATCCTTATAGGAATGAAAAAGTGCAAAGAAGCAGGAAAGATTCCGGTAAGTGTTGGAATTGATACCTGGGCAGTAGATATCGTGCTATTAGATAAAAATGATAAACGAATTGGTAATGCGGTAGGATATCGTGATGGCGGAACGAAAGGCATGGATGAAAAAGTGTATGATTTCATTCCAGAAGATGAACTGTACGCTAGGACTGGTATTCAAAAACAGATTTTTAATACAATTTATCAATTAATGGCCTGGAAGACTAATAAACCTGAAATGTATGCAAAAGCAAAGACTATGTTGATGGTACCTGATTATTTACATTTCTTGTTGTCAGATGTAAAGGCGACTGAATATACCAATGCAACTACAACACAGCTAGTTAGCCCAATTACTAAGGATTGGGATTTTGAATTAATAAAGACGCTTAATTACTCCCCTTATCTTTTTAAAAAAGTCGTGTTACCGGGAACCTGTCTTGGAAATCTTACAGAAGAAGTGCAGCGCGAAGTTGGCTTCGACTGTAAGGTGGTGGTTCCTGCTACACACGATACAGGATCAGCGGTTATGGCGGTACCTATTCAGAAAAAAGAAAAAAATGAACGAGAACAAGATGCAAATGACAATGTTCTCTACATCAGTTCTGGTACCTGGTCGCTCATGGGAACCGAACTTTTAGATGCAAATTGTAGTCCGGAGAGTAAGGCGTTCAATCTGACAAATGAAGGTGGCTATGATTATCGTTTCCGCTATTTGAAAAACATTATGGGACTTTGGATGATTCAGTCCGTGAAAAAAGAAATCGGACAGGAATACAGTTTCGGTGAGATTTGCGAAATGGCATCGAAAGCAGATATCTCATCTATCGTAGACGCAAATGATGATAGATTCTTAGCACCAAAGAATATGACAGAAGAAGTAAAAAAAGCCTGTGAGGAAAGTGGTCAGCCAGTACCAAGGGATTTGGCTGAAGTGGCAGCAGTAATCTATAACAGCTTAGCAAAGTGTTATGGAAAGACCATTGAAGAGATTGAGACTCTGACTGGTAAACATTTTAATGGAATCCATATCGTAGGTGGTGGTTCTAATGCAGAGTACTTAAATGAGCTTACAGCAAAGTCAACAGACAGAACAGTTTATGCAGGACCTACTGAAGCAACTGCTATTGGAAACATAAGTGCACAGATGATTGCTGAAGGGGAGTTGCAGGATTTGTCTGATGCAAGGAACTGTGTTTATGAATCCTTCGATATTAAGGTGTATCAGTAACATAGATAAGTAAAATGAGTAGAAAATAAATAGGAGCAAAAACATGATAAGATATGAATTAGCAAAAGCAGAATATGCAAAATATGGTGTAGACACAGATGCAGCTATTGCAAAATTAAAAGAGATTCCTGTCTCTCTTCACTGCTGGCAGGGAGATGATGTAACAGGATTTGATCATGATGGTCCGTTGACAGGAGGCATCCAGACTACCGGAAATTACCCAGGAAAAGCTCGTACACCAGAAGAACTCATGGCAGATATGGACATGGTATTAAAACTTACACCGGGGAAAAAGAAATTAAACATCCATGCATGTTATGCTATTTTCGAAGATGGCGAATTTGCAGATCGTGATGAGCTAGAACCAAAGCATTTTGCAAAATGGGTAGAGTTTGCAAGAGAAAGAAATATGGGAATTGACTTTAATCCTACTTTCTTCTCACATGATAAAGTAAAAGACGGACTTACACTTTCCAGTCCGGATAAAGAAACCAGGGACTTCTGGATTCGTCATGGGAAGGCTTGTGTGCGTATTTCAGAATACTTCGCAAACGAAACAGGTGTACCATGTGTTATGAACATCTGGACAGGGGATGGATACAAGGATATCCCAGCAGACCGCATGGGACCACGCATGAGATATAAGGAATCAATAGAAGAAATTCTTTCGGTTCCATATAACAAAACAAAAGTAAAACCATGTGTAGAATCCAAAGTATTCGGTATCGGTGTAGAAGCTTATACAGTAGGAAGTGCAGAGTTTACACTTAGCTTCGCAGCTTCTCACGAAGGATGTCTTCCACTGATGGACAACGGACATTATCATCCAACAGAAGTGGTTTCTGACAAGATTCCAGCATTACTTTGTTTCTTCCCAGAAATTGCACTTCACATCACCAGACCTATTCGATGGGATAGTGACCATGTAGTACTTTTTGATGATGAAACAAAGGAAATGGCAAAAGAAATCGTCCGCTCAGACGGTTTAGATAGAACCTATATGGCACTTGACTATTTTGATGCAAGCATCAACCGTATTTCTGCTTGGACAGTAGGTTTTAGAAGCTGGCAGAAAGCACTTTTATCAGCACTCGTTACTCCAAACGACATGTTAAAAGAACTTCAGGATACAGGAAACATGACAAAACTTATGGTAATGCAGGAAGAGTTAAAAACTATGCCATTTGGTGATGTTTGGGCAAAATACTGCGAAGAATGTGGTGTGGCAGCAGATGAAAGCTGGTTGGATGAAGTGCTTGAATATGAGAAAGAGGTTTTAGCTAATAGAAAATAGATGGAGGAGAATACATATGAGATTTTTAGATGCAGAATTCGTACAGGGATTTATCCGTATGGCAAATGATGGTTGGGACTTAGGATGGCATGAAAGAAACGGTGGAAACCTTTCCTATCGTGTAAAGCAAGAAGAAGTAGAACAGGTAAAAGAGAACTTCGAAGTAAAAGAATGGCAGCCAATCGGCACTTCTGTTCCCAAATTAGCAGGAGAATATTTCCTCGTAACAGGAAGTGGTAAATTCTTCCGTAACGTAATTATTAAACCAGAAGATTCTATCTGTATGATTGAATTAGATGATAAGGGCGAAAATTATCGTATCGTTTGGGGACTTGTAAACGGCGGTAGACCAACATCAGAGCTTCCATCACACCTTATGAACCACGAAGTAAAGATGCTTGCAACAGATGGCAGATATCGTGTTATCTATCACGCACATACAACAAACGTAATCGCTCTTACTTTTGTACTTCCACTTACAGATGAAGTATTTACCAGAGAACTTTGGGAAATGGCTACCGAATGTCCAGTAGTATTCCCACAGGGTATTGGCGTAGTGCCTTGGATGGTGCCAGGCGGTAGAGAAATAGCGGTAGCTACCAGTGAACTCATGAAACAGTATGACGTAGCTATCTGGGCACATCATGGTATGTTCGCAGCAGGTGAAGACTTCGATTTAACATTCGGCTTAATGCATACTGTAGAAAAATCTGCAGAGATTCTTGTGAAAATGCTCTCAATGAGACCAGATAAATTACAGACTATTACTCCACAGGACTTTAAAGATTTGGCAGTGGACTTTAAGGTTGAGTTGCCAGAGAAATTCTTGTATGAGAAGTAGTTATTGATATACTTATATCTTGGAGGGAAATGGAAAATGAAACTATTAGAGAAAAAGTTTTTTGACAGCCGAGTGAAATCGTCAGAGGTAAAAGCAAGTGAAAAATGGCTGGGATATTTAATCGGACCAGCAGGAGCATTACTTTTAAATGCGGTATTAGCTACATATTTGAACGTTTATTACACAGACGTATTAAACCTGACAGGCATTTGGGGTGGAATGTTCTTAATGATTTTCCCTATTATCTCAAAGATTATCGATGCGATTACAAATGTTATCATGGGATATATCATTGACAGAACTAAAACAAAGCAGGGAAAGGCAAGACCATGGCTTTTGTTCTCTGCACCAATGGTTGCGATTACAGGAATCTTACTGTTTATAGTGCCAACAGGCAACGAAACAGTACAGGTTATCTGGGTTATGGTATCGTATAATCTGTTTTATTCTATTGCCTATACAATCTACAACATGAGCCATAACCTCATGGTACCACTGTCTACTAGAAATACAACTGACCGTGGCGGCTTGTCAGTATTCAACCAGATTGCAACCATCATGATGAGTGGTATCTTAGTAGCGCTTGTATTCCCAATGGTAATCATGCCATCTTTAGGCGTTGATCGAGAAAAATGGATTATGGTTATGTCATTTCTCTCTATTTTGGCTTTACCACTGATTCTTTTAGAATATTATTTTACAAAAGAACGTGTTACAGAAGAAACAGCAGATGATGAGGATAAGATTTCATTTAAGGAACAGTTAAAGGTTATCTTCACAGACAAATATATGTTGATTATCTATGCATATTTCTTGATTTATACCATCGGAACCAGCTTTAAAAATTTAGGTTTGGTTTATTTCTGTAATTATGTATTAGGAACATACAATGATGGTATTACCCAGACCCTGGTTTCCGTACTTGGAGGTATTCCAATGGGTATTGGTATTTTTGCAGTTTGGCCTTTGGCAAAGAAGTTTGGTAAGCGTAATGTGACCTTATGGGGATTTGTTCTCTATGCTATCGGTGGAGCAATCTGTTGGGCAGTACCAACTAATATGACGATTGTTTTAGTAGGACAATTTATCAAGAATATCGGTGGACTTCCATGTGCATACGTATTTATGGCATTATTTGCTGATGTATTAGATCACATAGAATGGAAGAGTGAACTTCGTTGTGACGGAATTGCCATGTCTGTATATAACATTATCGCAGTAGCAAGTGTGGGTATTTGTACAGGTATTTTTAATATGATGTTGGCAGCAGCAGGCTATATTGCTCCTACATTAAATGCAGCAGGAGAAACAATTGCAGCAGTTCAGCCGGATAGTGTACAGAGTACAATCACATTTGCCTTCGTCGGTTTGGAAGTGATTACTGCAATAGTATTAGTAGTGATTCTTGCATTCCTTAATGTTGAAAAAGATATTGATAAGAAACAGGCAGAGATTGCAGCTCGCCGTGAGATTACAAATTAAGTAAAAGTGGAGAAAAATATGAAAGCAATTCGATTACGAGTAGAGTATTTGAAAAATCCTATCGGTATAGATATTGTAAAGCCACGCCTGAGTTGGAACTGTGAGGATGGTATCAAACAAACTGCATATCAGATTGTTGCAAGTGACGAGAGTGGACGAAAAATTTGGAATACAGGGAAAGTAAATTCCAATCAAATGGTACATATTCAATGGACCGGACCTGTGTTAAAAAGTCGTGATAAAGTAAACTGGAAAGTTTGTCTTTGGGATGAAAAGAATGTACAGGGTGAATGGTCTGAAGAATCTAGCTTTGAAATTGGATTATTAGATAAAGAAGACTGGAAAGCAAAGTGGATTACTGGAAACTACAAAGTAAACAAAAAAGAACGTTATCCAGTAGACTGTTTCCGAAAAACAGTTCATATTTCAAAACCAGTGAAGAAGGCCAGACTCTATGCGACTGCGTGTGGTATTTATGAGGCATGTTTCAATGGTGTTAAGGCAGGTGAGTTTTGCCTTGCTCCAGGACTTACAGATTATAGAAAACGAGTGCAGTATCAGACAATCAACGTGACCTCATTATTGAATGAAGGTGAAAATGAATGGTCTGTGATGCTTGCTGATGGTTGGTATCGTGGTAGTGTTGGAGCCCATGGCTGTGTAAACCAGTATGGTACAGAGACGAAATTCATGGGTCAGCTTGAGATTGAATATACAGATGGAAGTAAAGAAATCATCGTAACGGATTCAACATGGGATTGGAGCAATGATGGTCCTATTCGTTTTGCTGATAATAAGGATGGAGAAATAGTAGAATCGTTCTGTGTACCAACTTATTCAGGAAAAGTAAAAGAAACCCATCACAATGTCATTCCTTCAGCCTCGAATAACTTTACGCATAAAGAGAATGAACATTTTACGGCAAAACTTATCACTACACCATCCGGAAAGAAACTGTTGGATTTTGGACAAAATTTTGCAGGCTATGTTTCTTTTAAAATAAATGCAGAAAAAGGCGATGTGATTAAGCTTTGTTTTGGTGAAATGCTGGATGAAAATAGAGAGTTTACACAGAAAAATATTCAGTGCGTTTCAAAGAAGAAGACAACACCTCTTCAACAGGTGATTTATACATGTAAAGATGGTTTAAACGTATACAAAACGAGATTTGCAATCTTCGGGTTCCAATATGTTGAGGTAGATACAGAACTTGAAATTAAACCAGAGGATTTTACTGGTATCGCAGTATATTCGGCCTTTGAGCAGACGGGGAACTTTGAGAGTTCGCATCCGCTTCTAAACAAGTTAGTTGATGCAACTATTTGGTCTACCAAGAGTAATAGTGGAGATGTACCTACGGACTGTCCAACTCGTGAGCGTCATGCGTGGACAGGAGATGCACAGATTTTCTTCATGACAGCTTCTTATCTGTTTGACTATGCTCCGTTTGCAAGAAAGTATTTGCACGATGTATATGATTGGCAGAAAAAGGATGGACGTCTTCCTCAAATAGCGCCAGAAGGTGGTTCTGACTTTTATATGTGGCCAATGAATGGTAGTGTTGGCTGGTCCGATGTAGGGATTATTATGCCATATCAGTTTAATAAGATCTTTGGCGATAAAAGCATTTTAGAGGAATACTACGACCGTATGAAGACTTACGCACATTTCATGCAGAGGCGTTGTGGAAAATGGGGTGGGCCTTATGCAAAACCTCTAGGATTAAAGGGGAAATATAAGCGCTATGCAGTAAATCGTGGACAATCCTATGGGGAGTGGGCAGAACCAGAGGACGTCTGTATGTTCAAATGGTACGATTTTGCATCACCACATCCAGAAGTTTCGACTGCATACACCTCACATATGATGCGCCTCATGGAAGAAATTGCAGAAGAGTTAGGTCATACAGAAGACATTCCAAACTATAGAGAATACAAAAAAGGCTGTAAAAAGGCATATCAGGAATTAGTGACAACTAAGAAATTCTCCTTGGATACAGATAGACAGGCCCAATTGGTTCGTCCGCTGGCACTAGAGCTTTTGGATGAAGAGCAGAGTGCTTATGCAAAGAAACGCCTTATTGAGGCATTGGAAAACTATGGATGGAGATTGGGTACAGGCTTTTTATCTACACCATTCATTTTGAATATTCTGGCAGATATTGATATAGAAGCGGCATACAGACTTTTAGAAAATGAAGAAATCCCAGGCTGGCTATCTATGCCAAAGGCGGGAGCTACTACTATCTGGGAAAATTGGGAAGGACCAAATGCACAGAATGAGGGCTGTGGCTCCTTGAATCACTATTCGAAGGGTGCAGTATGCCAGTGGCTCTTTGAATCTATGTGTGGTATCAAGGTGTCAGGAGAGAATGAGTTTGTGATTACACCAAAACCAGGTGGTTCATTTACTTACGCTAAGGCAGAATACAACAGTGTTTACGGAAAAGTAAGCAGTAGTTGGATGAAGATAGAGGCTGGAAATTTCCAATTTGAATTTACAGTCCCAGCGAATACAACTGCGAAAGTGATTTTACCAGATGGTAGGGAACAGTTATGTAATGCTGGTACATATAAATTCTAGTTTTCAAAGGGATAAATAAAGTATGAAGATAGAAAAAATTATAGAAAGTATGACACTAGAAGATAAGGTGGCTCTAGGAAGTGGGAAAGACTTCTGGCACACAAAAGATATGCCACAGTATGGGATTGATTCTATGATGATGTCCGATGGTCCTCATGGATTGAGAAAGCAAGAAGATGCAGCTGACATGCTAGGCATTAATAAATCTGTTCCTGCCACAAGCTTTCCTACAGCGGTATCCTCTGCATGTAGTTGGGATAAAGAACTTCTAAAGAAAGAAGGCGAAGCAATCGCTCGTGAAGCCGCTGCAAATGGCGTAGGTGTGGTATTAGGACCTGGTGCAAATATTAAGAGAAATCCATTGTGTGGACGTAACTTTGAATATTTTTCAGAAGACCCATATCTAACAGGAAAATTAGCAGCATCCTACATACAAGGAGCTGAAAGCACAGGAGTAGGTACTAGCTTAAAACACTTTGCTCTGAATAATCAGGAATATAAACGTTTTTCTTCTGATAGTATCGTAGATGAACGTGCAATGCGAGAAATCTATTTGGCGGGATTTGAAGCCGCAGTGAAAGAAGGAAAACCATCAACAGTTATGTGTGCCTACAATAAAATCAATGGTGAACATTGTTCAGATAGCAAAATGCTACTTACTGACATTCTTAGAAAAGAGTGGGGATTTGATGGCATGGTAGTAACAGACTGGGGAGCTATGAGTGACCGTATCAAAGGCTACGAGGCCGGCTGTGATTTGTCGATGCCAGGCGGTAGCTCTTATATGGAAAAAGAAACCTGCCAGGCCGTAAAAGAAGGAAAACTAGACGAACGTTATATCGATAATTCGGTAGCGAGACTTTTAAAACTTGTAGAAAAAGGCAAAGAAGGCATTCGCAATGCAAAACCTGTAGACATGGAAGCACATTACAAGCTTGCCCGCAAGGTTGCAGAAGAAAGTGCAGTTCTATTGAAAAATGAATCAAACATCTTGCCACTTTCTGAAACAGAAAGCATCGTATTTATCGGAAACATGGCAAAAGAAGTTCGTTATCAAGGTGCAGGTAGTAGTCATATCAATCCATGGAAACTCACATCGGTTACAGACGCTTGTCTACAGATTCCATTTGTACAAGGATGTTTCGCAGATGGAAGTACAAATGCAGAATTACTAGATGGGGTTCGTATGGCATCAAAGAAAGCAGAAAAGGTAGTGGTTTTTGCAGGACTTACAGACAACTACGAATCCGAAGGCTTTGATCGTGACAATATGCGTATGCCACAGGGACACATCGACATGATAGAAGTGGCTGCACAGGAAAATGAAAATGTAATCGTGGTTCTCATGTGCGGAAGTGCTGTAGAAATTCCTTGGATGGACAAAGTAAAAGGACTGCTTTATATGGGGCTTCCAGGAGAAGCCGCAGGAGATGCAATTGAGAATCTCCTGTTTGGAAAGGTAAATCCATCTGGTAAATTAGCAGAAACCTGGCCATTAAAATATGAGGATTGTGTTAGCTCAACCTACTATGTAGATGGCAGAAAAGATGCTCAGTATCGTGAGTCTGTTTTTGTAGGCTATCGCTATTATACTTCTGCGAAAATGGCAGTTCGCTTCCCATTTGGCTATGGTATGTCTTATGCTAGTTTTGAATACTCAGATATACAGATTGATGGAGATAAAGTAAGCTGTGTTATCACTAATACCGGCAATATAGCAGGAAAAGAAATTGTACAGCTTTATATAGAACCAGTAGATAGCACCGTGCATCGTCCAGTTCGAGAGTTAAAAGGCTTTGAAAAGGTTGAATTACAGCCAAAGGAAAGCAAAAGAGTTGAATTTGAGTTAGATGAACGTAGCTTTGCCATCTGGGATAACGGCTGGAAGGCACCATCTGGTACATACAACATTGCAATTGGCAGCAGTTCAGAAGATATTCGACTTGTAGCAGAGATAAAGAAGACTGGTGTAGCAGAGAAAGAACTTAGTGATGTTACAAGAAATGTACCGTTATGGTACATTGATTTGAAAGGTATTCCTGCTCAGGAAGATTTGGAAGGACTTCTAGGAAGAAAAATCGTCGAGAAACATTTAAAAAAAGGTACCTTCACCATGGAAAATACAGTTATGGAAATGAAAGACTATGCATGGATTATGAAGATTATGTACATTGCTGTAGAAGCAACTGTGGCAAAGGGATTTGGCGGTAAAAAAGACTACAATGATCCAGCTTTTCGTATGATGATGACTTCTGCCGCGGATTGTTCGTTAACCGGAATGAAAATCAGTGGGGCAATGAATAATCATGTATTAGAAGGAATGCTTGAGATGGCAAATGGACATTTTATTAAGGGAATACTTACTATGATGAAATAAAGGTTTGAAAACCCCTAGCGATATTCGCTAGGGGTTTTTCCTGTTATTTTCTTAAACACTCGAGTGAAATGACTTTGAGAAGAAAAACCGAGATAAACAGCAATAGCTAATAATGGTTTGTCCGTATATTTTAATAGTCGTTTTGCTTCTTCAATTTTTTGTTTTGTTATAAAATCGCATAGTTTTTGTCCGGTTTCTTCTTTGAATTTTTTCGAAAGATGTGGACGACTGGTATATAGTGCATCTGCAATTTCCTGAGTAGTAATTGGAGATGATAAATGATGTTGTACATAGTTTGCAACATCAATGGCAAGTTTACTTGGATGATGTCCAAGACGTAACTGGTGAACCTTATAGGTAAAGTTTGAAATCATATGATATTGTAAATTGGAAATGCTTTCCAAAGTATTATTTAGTTCACATTTCTTTATATATCCATTTGCTAAAGAAAGAGCATCATTTTGATTCATACCACCTTGGATTGCAGCGCGAGACACTAGTGTTGCAGTAGTGATAAATGAGTTCTTATGATGTCGTAATATATCTGTAGCCAGAGGTATGCTTTGGACAGCTTGGGGAGAATGCTGCCATTCCTCTAGTGCCGAGATGTCTCCTTTTCGCACAATATCAGTCATCGTATTTTCTGTGGAATAGATATTACTTACACCACGGTAAAAGTCTTTTTCAGTAGCAGGATGCATTAATTGATTAATTTGTTGTTCCGCAAGACTACGCTCGTAGTTATCCTGTTGTGATTCATAAATAGTGATGTCGGTTAATTCTATTTGTTCATTGTGAAAAAAATAGTTTAATAGACAAAGCATCTGCATCAAAAGCTCAAGAGGTAGTCCAACAATAGCATCCATGCCACTTACAAACTCGTCTATTTCTTCGCTAGGAATGTCCATGCGTAGAGCCATTTCATGTAAATCCTGTTTACTATTAGGGATGAGACGAGTTGGGCCAAGAATAATTTTATAGTTGTCGATATTGAAAATTCCGTAATAATTTAGATTTTCTGTAGCAAAATATCCTACTTTGTCTGTGATAGTAAGCAGCTCTTCTTTATATAGTATCATAGGATCTTTTGGGAGATTAACCATGGAATAAAAGAGCAATTCGTTGTGTTCTTGATATAATCGAATGGGTATTCCAGATAAATTTCCAATTTTTGTACATATGTAATTTAAATCAAAGTTTTGCATAGTTCATCTCCTTTATCTTAATACAAAAGTATCATTTTGCTTACAAATGTGCAAGAAAAAGTGGAATGTATTTTATATCCTAGAATTATAAGAACAGTATAAACAAATAAGGGAAAAGGGAGACGGTATGAGAAAAATTCTTAATATTAATGACAATTGGACATTTTTAAAAGACACAGCAAATGTTCCTGCAAACATTCCTGTGGATAGTGAAGTGGTTAACGTACCACACACATGGAATGCAATTGATGGACAGGATGGTGGCAATGACTATTTCCGTGGTTCTTGTTGCTATGTAAAAACAGTGAAGAAAGATGAATTACCAGAAGGCGAGAAAGTGTTCCTTGAAATCAATGGTGCAAACTCATCTGGAAAAGCATATGTAAATGGAAAACTTATGCAGGAACATCATGGTGGATATTCTACATGGAGAATTGATATCACAGATGAAATTACAGATGAAACACAGATTTCAATTATCGTAGATAATGCAGCAAATGAAGAAGTATATCCACAGACTGCTGACTTCACATTTTACGGTGGTATTTACCGAGATATTAATTTAATTGGTGTTCTAAGTACACACTTTGATTTAACTACATGGGGCACACCTGGCATTAAGGTAACACCTATTATGGACGGAGAAAACTGCAATATCGAAGTTGAAGTTGCTTTAGTAGATACACAGGCAGGTGACGAAGTAATTGCGACAATCGAAGATGCAGAAGGCAAAGAAGTAGCACAGCTTACATTAGAAAATGGTAAAGCTACTTATGTGTTAGAAAAAGCTCATCTTTGGGATGGCGTAAAAGATCCATATCTTTATACTGCAAAAGTAAATATTACTCGTGAAGGTACTGTATTAGATTCAGTAGCTACACGTTTTGGCTGTCGTAGTTTTGAAATTCATCCAGAAAATGGATTTATTTTAAATGGACGTGAATATCCACTTCGTGGTGTTTCTCGTCATCAGGATAGATGGGAAATTGGTAATGCTTTATTACCAGAACATCATGTAGAAGATATGGAATATATTTGCGAAATGGGTGCAAATACCATTCGTCTTGCGCATTATCAGCATGATCAGTTCTTCTATGACCTTTGTGATGAAAAAGGTATGGTAGTATGGGCTGAAATTCCTTATATTTCACGTCATATGCCAGATGGTAGAGAGAATACTATCACACAGATGAAAGAACTTATCACACAGTGCTATAATCATCCATCTATCGTAGTTTGGGGTCTTTCAAACGAAATCACTATGGATGGAGCAAAGAATCCAGACCTTATTGATAACCATCATGTATTAAATGATTTATGTCATGAGATGGATAAGACTCGTCCAACTGTAATCGCATGTATCACAATGTGTGGCATGGACGAAGAATATGTACATATTCCTGATGTGGTTTCTTATAACCACTACTTTGGATGGTATGGCGGAAGCGTAGACCAGTATGGACCATGGTTTGATGAATTCCATAAGAAATATCCAAACACACCAATCGGTGTATCTGAATATGGTTGTGAAGCTTTAAACTGGCATACATCAAAACCAGAGTCTGGTGACTA
>JAFYQA010000033.1 GCA_017547315.1 Roseburia sp.
CCATCCATATACATAGACTCGTCTACTACGACAAAATCATCACCCTCTGGAAGCATAGTGAGTATTTTGGCCTCTGTAGTAGGCTCCATTCTTACGTTTAGGGTCTGTGTTGTTACTGTAGCATATCGGGTACTTACTTTTCTGGCAAGTGCTTCATCTCCTACCACTACATATTCGCATTTTACATATCCGGTTACACTGCCGGATGTAATTTTATACCAGCCATTTTCTGTCGTTTCTAAGACAGTTGCTGCTGAATTATCATAAAGTTTTCCTAAAACTTCACTCTCTGTATTGGCCTCTGCACGTACATTCACATAATTATCTACCTGTGCAATTGCCACTCCCACATAAGGCGCTCTCAATTCAGCTAAAGTGGATACTGTCGTATTCACTCGCTTTTTCACCATCTCGATCATTGGTAAAATCTTTAACGCACCTCTTCGTGCTACCACCAGCTTCTCTTCTGTCTCAGAAGCCTCTTCGGTAGCCATTACTTCTTCTGTATTATTTGACGCATATATAAAAGCAGGTGCATCTGTCATAAGAATCGATGCTACTAAAGTCAGACACACTGCTGATTTCCATTTCATTATCATTTGTTACTACTCCTAAATCACACACTTATCTTTCCGTAGAACACTAAATTTTACAATAACTATTCAGTGCACCATAAGTAAAATCGCATCTAAGACACTTTTCCTTAGCTCTAAATCGTTATATCTTACGGATTGCTCTCTCTGTAATCTCTACTCTGCGTTCCTTGTACAATCTGCCTACCGCACGTTTAAACGCATTTTTGCTCAAACCGGTCTCTCGCTTAATTACTTCTGGCGATGCTTTATCTGTAAATGGAAGTACTCCTGCAAATTCTTCGATAATCTGCATTACAAGTTCTGCATCATCCTCCATCTGGATATACGCCTTATCGCGAAGGGTCACATCTAATTTACCATCTTCTTTTACATTTGTAACTTTTGCTTCAATCACATCACCAACGCGAAGTTTGCTGCAGTCCTCATGACGTGGAATCATCGCTGAATACTTATCATCTACCGCAAGAAACGTTCCAAAATTATCACTGAATTCATAAACACGTCCATTTACAATGTCCCCTTCTTTATAAGGAGATTCTTTTGACAATAAATCATAAAGTTTTTTCATGCTGGCACAAAGTCTGCTACTCTTATCGATATAAAGAGTCACTAAAATCTCATCACCAGCCTCTACTTTACGTGTCATTTCATGGAATGGAAGAAATAAATCTTTTTCCAAACCCCAATTTAAAAATGCACCAATTTTTCCAATCTCAATGACTTCTAATACAGCTAAGCCACCCAATGTAATAGCTGGCGTATTAGTAGTCGCTATCATTCTATCCTTTGAATCTTTATATAAGAAAACATTCAATTTATCTCCGATTTTTGTATCGGCTGGAACCTGTTTTTCCGGCAATAATACTCTATTTTCAGTATTCTTCTCTTCTGCCAGATATACACCAAACGCTACTCTTTTTACGACTGTCAGTTCCTGATATTCTCCTAATTTTAACATTTGCTCCTCCATTAATAATACATGTTATTCCGTACAGTTACCTTATTACTGTTCACACCCAAATCATGTTCTTTCGCTATCTGACAGCAAGTGTCCGATAGTTCTCTAAACAGTAACATTACTTTCTTTTTTTACAAACTGGATTACCGCGTATGGTTTTCCTTCTTCATTATTTAATGCGACCGTAATACTCTGTTCCTGCGTATATATCATCGGATATAAAACATCCCCTAAAACGGCTGCATTCCGGTATTCCGCCCGAACACGTTCCACTTCAAACTGCTCCGGCAAATACTCCTCCGCCACCATAATATACTTTCCATTATTCATATGTTCGTTGGTATCGATAAAAAATTCCGGAACAGTAATCGGCACACCTGTTACGCCTTCTCCTTCAAAAGCAATCTTACGGCTTGACCACGGATATTCGATTGGTTCCTCAATTACCGCATCATACGCACTTGCTACGTTTTCCGGGATGCGAGCAGGCTTTTTTGTCTCATAATTAATATATACCCACAAAGAATTCGCCATGGCAATCATTTCATCTTGTCCATCCGTCACATAAAAATTACGGTGTCCATAAAAACCTTTAAATGAACATGGAAAAGTTCCTACTGAAATGTCTTGACATACTTTAGGCATCTTTCCTATGATAATCTCCCAGGAAGATAATATCCATGCTTCCTGCCTTTCGCGTAGAAAATCCATTCCCACGCCCAATCCTTCGGATTGGAATGTGCAAGTATCCTGTAAATAATCTGTCAACGCTGCTAAGGTCAACACTTTTTCACGATTCACTTCGCTATATCTTACTTTACTCTTAAACTGATACATCGTCATCACCATTATTATATTACAAAAATCCACATTTGCATGGTTTTCTTCCTATGAGTCAAAAAAAATAGCACCACTTACGTGGTGCTACTAGCAGGGCTACAAGGATTCGAACCTTGAAATGACGGAGTCAGAGTCCGTTGCCTTACCGTTTGGCGATAGCCCTTTATTTATCTGTTGACTTGTTATCTCGCCGTCAACAATAGCTATTATATATGGCCCACATAAAAAAGTCAAGCGTTTTTTTCAAAAATTTTTAATTTTTTTTCAATTATAGCGTACAACACCTCATCCCCCCAGGAAATACGGGCATTTCCGCTCGTTGCTTCGATTACATCTTTTTCAATTTTCTGCTGTAATTCACTCGGAATCATGACAATAATCTCTACTTGATCTGTATAAATGGTATCAATCGTTGTCAAATTTTCTTTTCCTATTATATATTGAATTTTTCCTAATCCTACATAATCGGTTCCAATTGTCAGTTTTCGGCCTGGAAGTTTATCTATCACCACACTGGCTGCAAGTCCTTCCTGTGTCGCCTTCTGATATGCACGTACTAATCCACCTGTACCAAGCAATGTTCCGCCAAAATATCTGGTCACTACCACTGCTACATTGTGAATCCCTTCTTTTAACAATACATCTAACATCGGACGTCCTGCCGTCTGAGCTGGTTCTCCATCATCAGAGCACCGGCTTATCTCATTATTGTCTCCAATCACAAATGCCGAACAATTATGTCTGGCATCCCAGTATTTCTTTTTCATTTCATTAATAAAGGCTACCGCCTCTTCTTCTGAGCAAACCGGACGCACCGTTGCAATAAATCTGGATTTTTTTTCGACGATTTCACCTTCACCGCCGCTATATACTGTCTTCATAACAGATTCCCCTATTGTCATTCTATACAATTATTCAAAATCTATCAGACCTTTCATGCCTAATTCTGAACAATTTAAATTTCCTAATATATATTTTTCTTTATTATAGCACAAATATTTGGTATAATATAGTGATAGTAGCTTTTTATAAGGAAAAATATAAAATTTAGCAATAGAAAGGTATGGTATTTTATGAATTACGGAAAGAAAGGTGCCAAGAAGCGAACTGCAGAACTCACATCCAAGTCTACAGTCATTAAGAAAAAACTGCATGTAACATTTTTCAAGGCATTGCTGTTGTTATTTTTCGTTGTTGTTATTTTAGGCGGAAGTACAGCTTTTGGTGTGTGGAAAGGAATTATTGATTCTGCCCCATCCATTGATGAATTAGATGCCACTCCAACCGGTTATCAAACAATCGTTTTAGATGACGAAGGCAATAAGATTTCTACTTTAGTTGCCAGCGGTTCTAACCGAAAGTATGTCACCATCGATCAGATTCCACAGGATTTACAGGATGCATTTGTGGCATTAGAGGATATGCGTTTCTATGAACACAACGGTATCGATTTAAAAGGTATTGTCCGCGCCGCTGTCAATGGTGTCAAAAACGGTTTTAACTTCAACCAGGGTGCTAGTACAATTACCCAGCAGTTGTTAAAGAACACCGTTTTATCTGAAGTATGGGCAGGCGAAGAATCTTTTATTGATAAAGTTGTACGAAAAGTACAAGAACAGTACATGGCAATCGAACTGGAAAAACAGGTCGATAAGCTTTGGATTTTAGAAAATTACTTAAATGCGATTAACCTTGGTCAGAACACCTTAGGTGTTGCTGTTGCATCCGAACGTTATTTTGGAAAACCAGTTTCTGAGCTGACACTTTCTGAAAGTGCGGTTATTGCTGCAATTACACAGAATCCTTCCAAACTTAATCCGATTAGTAATCCGGAGAAAAACGCTGAACGTCGTGAAAAAACATTAAAAGATATGTTAGCACAAGGATACATCACGCAGGAAGAATATGATGTAGCTATAGCAGATGATGTATACGAGCGAATCCAGATTATTAATATCGAAACTGGTGAAACAGTTGTCAATTCTTACTTTATCGACGAACTGACAGATCAGGTTATCACCGATTTAATTGAGCAGAAAGGCTATACCGAGTCACAGGCTTATAAAGCACTTTATCAAGGTGGTCTTACCATTAAGTCCACACAGAACATGGCTATGCAGGCAATCTGTGATGAAGAAGTAAATAATTTAGCAAACTATCCGACTGACCCGAAGGTTTCCTTCTCTTATCGTCTCTCTATTCAAAAAGCAGACGGTTCGATTAAACACTATAGCGAACAGAGTATGTTAAGCTATTACCAGAAAATCAAAGGTAAGAACTATAACATCAACTTTGCTTCTCAGGAAGCAGCTCAAGAGGCCATTGATCAGTACAAAGCTGACATCATGGAAGAAGGCGATGAAATTCTCGGTGGCGGTGAAACCGTTACTTTTACACTCCAGCCTCAGGTAGCCTTAACTATCATCGACCAAACAACAGGTGAAGTAAAAGCAATTATCGGTGGTCGTGGTGACAAAACAGCCAGCAAAACATTAAACCGAGCTTCTGACGTAGCGCGTCAGCCAGGTTCTACTTTTAAAATTATTGCCTGCTACGCAGCAGCATTAGATGCCGGCGGTTTAACCCTTGCTTCTGTACAAAATGATGCTCCATTTGCTTACTCTGGAGAAGAGGCTCGTTTAGTTTCTAACTACGACAACCGTTATCGTGGTTGGACAACCTTACGTGAAGCAATTATTTCTTCTCTTAACGTTGTAACAGTTAAAACTTATACACAGATTAGTCCTAGATTGGGTCACAGCTACGCAGTCGATTTTGGTTTCTCAACCATTCGTTCTGACGAAGCTGATAACCAGTCCTTCTGTTTAGGTGGTATGACAAACGGTGTTTCCAACCTCGAG
>JAFYQA010000034.1 GCA_017547315.1 Roseburia sp.
AAACGTTATTCCGGCATTCTGCAAAAAGACTTTCTAAACATTTCTTCAGAACAAGCAAAAATATCTTTTCTAAAATGTTTGGCACTTTATTTAAGTTTCCAAAAGAAATACTCCACGTTCTGCAAGCCATGAATCATTCGCTAAACGAAAGTTTATCGTAGGGAATTACTCCCAAATCGGTTCAAAGCAAATGTTCATATCGACTTTTTCTGGTACACCAGCAACAGTACCTTTTTCGCTGTACTGCCATACGGTATATTCATATGGGAAATACATCTCCGGATTGTAGTAAGCAAACCACTTAGCATAGCCTTCTAATTCTTCTAAATTGATTCGAATTGTAGCTAATTCCAGATTCATGTAAATCATCGGTGTATAGCCTGCGTTCGCAATCGTATCACAGAATATCTTTATCATCTGTGTTCTTTGTTCTGGTGTAAGTGAGTCTGCACGTCCTTCATCACCTGCAATCATTTCCATATCGCACACGATTGGACAATCAATCTGATATGGTGCAATCTGTTCTAATACAAAATTCGCTTCTTCTATCGCTTCTGCTTCTGTTACTGCCTGTGAAAAGAAATAAACGCCTGCTTTTACGCCTGCTACATTAGCACCTTCTATATTTGGCACAAAAGTGTCATCTTCTAATACCGCTCCACTGCCGTAACCACGATTTCCCACACGGATAAATGCAAAGGAAACACCATCAGCCGCTACTGCATTCCAGTCAATTTTTCCCTGGAAACGAGACACATCGATTCCTTTATAAGAAGTAACTTGTCCATCTTCTACATACTGGTACTCACCATTCTCCAATACACGCAGATTCTCAGTAGTATAGTCGTTATGTTTTAAATCATCCCGAATCGGTATGAAATGATATCTACCATCCGCTGCTACTACCAAATCATTGGTATAAACCGCACGGAACGCCTCGACTGCAGACTTTCCCTCTGACAAATACTGCTTGATTCCAGCTAATGCTTCCACCGAAGCCTCTACTTTTGCATTTTGAACTGCTTTTTCTACAAAACTATCCAACTCTTCCTGCGAATAATAAACCTGCTGTTCAGTGTCTTCTGCAGTTCCCATTACATCTATTTTCAAAAAAACATCTTTAAAAGAAAAATCTTTTTTGAAATAAAGAACTGCTGATACAGCACCTATAATCAATACCAATACCAAAATTACAATCAGAATCACAATTCTTCTTTTTCTGCGTTCTTTCCGTTCCTGTTCTAAAATGAAATCTCCATAACTAGGTCTCATCTATTTTCCTCCACTTTATCTTAGTAATAATAGCAAATAACCGGATATCCCTCATACATATAATTATAGATAACTGCTGCACTGTCTAGTGGTAAATTCAGACAGCCATGAGAACCATCGGTCATAAAAATATCTCCACCGAACTGCCATCTCCAGGTAGCATCATGCATTCCGTAATTCCCATAGAATGGCATCCAGTAATATACAAACTGCTCATAATCAGCGCCTCTAAGCACCCGGTTTGTCGTTTTATATGTAATATCAAATACTCCCGCCGGAGAAACACAATCCGGAGTTGTATTCATCGCTCCTGAAACAAAATCTGTTTCAAATACTAATTCTCCTTTATGATACAAATATAAGTGCTGATTACTCAAATCTGCTTCCACGTAAGAATTGCCAATATCATTCATACCGTGTACCGGCGCCTTATTGCTATAAACCGGTTTCGCCTTCGTAACAGCCCCTTCTTTAATATAGCTAATCAATTCTTTTGTCACTGCTGCTCTGTCTGTTTTCCATCCAAATCCGCCTGTTGGCAATGTAAGTTCCACGCCCAATGTAGTTGTAAACTTTCTACTTTTACCATAAGTATCGTATTCTGCTGCCTGCTTTGCCACAAACGCTGCAACGGCCTCTTCATCAAGTAAAACCTTATTTTCTTCTCTGATAATCCATGGTTCTATCACACTGCCATCTACCACTACGTCAAATGTATTCCAATCGTAGGTAATCTCTGTTGCAAGCCATTTGTTCAGAGTCTCCCATGTTGAAATCAACGCTTTATCCGTAGACAATACTGCTGGAGCAAGATAACAATTCTGCTCTGCCAGGTCTATTTTACCAGCACCACCTTCAATCCCTGTTCCGATACATTGTAACGCCAGTTCTACATCCAACTGTGTTCCTATCTTCTCCGGAATGATTTCACAACCACCAACTTCTTCTATATAAGGACTGATATATGCATCTGCCGGTACAATCATATTCGCTTCATCAAACGCTTCCCATTTCATCACACATTTTTCTAATGCTTTTTCATCAAAGGTAACACCCTGGACGACGCTAAATCCCTGTTGCTTTTTGGTCAAAGTAGCAATCAACCAATTATTCTTCTGTTGTTCCGCCAAAAGCTCCTTCACTGCAGCCAAAGCATCTTTTAACTCCAAACTGACATCTTCTGCCGAAATAACTCCCACTTCTACCTGACTACCATTTTCGTCCCGTCCTAATATCACAAGCTCATAGTCCATCGCATCTGCTTCTAACATCTCTGCTACCGCTGCTGCATCTAATTCACTGCAGTCTGCTCCGTTCACAAACGTATTTGGAAAAAAATGTGTCTTATAAAAATTTGCTTTCCATATATAAAACACTGCACCAAAAATCACTACACTGACTGCCAATACGCAAAGTAAAATAACAATTATTTTTTTCCCATTCGCTTTTTCTTTCGTCTGTTCCATATTTTCTATCTCTTTCGTTAAATTTCGACAAATTCCTAATTATAATTATAGTATAAATTTTTTGTCATTTCAACTTTCATAATCTTAGTATTTCCTTAACTTTCCCCCCTTTTTATGCTAAAATAGCTTCGGAGGTGTTTAACTATGAAATTATTAAAAAAATTATTAAAGGCAATTGGTTTATTATTACTTATTATTATCTTTGTTTGGGCAGTTCTTATGTTCTGGCATTATCCTCACTTTGTCCGTGAAAAAGAAACTGTTTCCATGAGTGTAAAACCTACTGACGGTGAAGTTCGTATCATGAGTTATAACGTGCGTTGCTTAAGTCCTCTTGACCTCGGCCAAAAGAACTGGTTTTATCGTGCAGATTTAATTATTGACTGTATTGGTGACGAAGCACCTAGTGTCATCGGTTTTCAGGAAGCAACTAAATGGCAGTATGACTATCTTTGCGATACACTTACTGGTTTCGACTCAGTCATTACATACCGCGACGAAGCTTTTAACTCTGAAGGATGTCCTATTTTTTACCGAACTGACCTTTATTCTTTGATTGACAAAGGTTCTTTCTGGTTATCAGAGACACCAGATGTCATGAGTAAAGACTGGGGTGCAGCACACTACCGCATCTGTTCTTATGTTATTTTAAAAGACAATGTCACCGAAAAAGAATTTGTGGTATTTAATACACATTTAGACCACGTCAGCGATGAAGCCCGCATTAACGGTATCGGTGTCGTATTGGATAAGATTGCTGAATTTGGCGGTCTGCCAGCTGTATTAATGGGAGACTTGAATGCAGAAGAATATACAGAAACCTACCGCAGTGCTACCGAATTCTTCCTCGATGCAAAATATCAGACAGAAAATACGATGACAAGCTGCACGTTCCAGAAATGGGGCGAAGAACTCGACCGCGATTGTATCGATTATGTCATGGTTTCCTTCGAAGGATTTACCGTTAATTCTTATAAAGTGGTGACAGACACTTACGATGGCGTATACACAAGCGACCATTTCCCACTGTCAGTAAGCCTTACTCTGACAGAATAAGGTTTCATGTAGAAAGGATGAATGTATGAAGATTTTAGTTTTAAACGGCAGTCCAAAGGGTGCTTACAGCATTACCTTACAGACTGTAAATTACCTTGAAAAATTACACGCGGAGCACACCTTTGAAGTGCTTCATGTAGGACAGCGCATCAAGGCATTAGAAAAAGATTTTTCTCCTGCTCTTACAGCTTTAGAGAGCGCAGACCTACTGCTTTTCTCTTATCCGGTGTACACTTTTGTAGCGCCTTGTCAGTTACATCGTTTCATTGAATTAATGAAAGACTCTGGTATCTCTTTTGATGGAAAATATGCGACACAGATTAGTACTTCAAAACATTTTTATGATGTAACCGCACATCGTTATATACAGGATAACTGTCATGACATGGGACTAAAATACATCCGCGGTCTCTCTGCAGATATGGACGACCTCTTGAACGAAAAAGGCCAAAAAGAAGCCCGTGACTTCTTTGATTTCGTATGCTGGTCTGCATCACAGGACATCTACGAAACTGCTCCTGCCGCACAGCCTGCCCCAGTCCACGCACCGGTTCATGTACCAGAAGATTCTGATGCTACTAAGACAGGCGATATCGTTATCGTTACTGACTGTTCACCAGAAGATACGCAGCTTGCTGACATGATTGCCCGTTTCCGTGCTATTTTTCCACGAAAAACACGTATTTTTAACATTCGTGAATATAACCTGATGGGCGGTTGCCTCAGTTGCTTTGGCTGCGCTATCACTGGTAAATGTGTCTACAAAGACAATTTTGACGAAGTACTGCGTGGTGAAATCCAGACTGCCCAGTCCATCGTATATGCTTTTTCTATCAAAGACCATTCGATGGGATCATTATTTAAAATGTATAATGACCGTAACTTCTGTAACGGACACCGCACCGTAACTATCGGTATGCCAGTCGGTTACCTCGTAAGTGGTAATTATCGTCTTGAGACGAACCTGCAAACCATTATGGAAGCCCGCGCACAAGTAGGTTGTAACTTCCTTGCGGGTGTAGCAACCGACGAACAGGATACCGACGTTTCCATCGACAAAATGGCTGCTACCCTCACTTACGCACTAGAGCACAGTTATGTGCCGCCACAGAATTTCTACGGTATCGGAGGTATGAAGATTTTCCGAGACTTAATCTGGCTCATGCAGGGTATGATGAAAGCAGACCACAAATTCTACAAGTCACATAACCAGTATGACTTCCCACAGAAGAACTGGCCAACAATGTTAAAAATGTATCTGGTAGGAGCATTGATTGCAAACCCGAAAGTAAAAGCAAAAATGGGCAATGCTATGAACGAAGGAATGATTGCACCATATAAAAAGATACTGGATAATCTTAACTAAAACAAACATGATTGTAACTAAAATACGGCTACTTCACACTACAACTCATTGAATTGCATCGTGTAAAGTAGCCGTTATTTATTCTATTCTGTTTTCATTAATCATATAATGGTGTGCCGTGTTTGATTTTTCTTACAATCTTCCAACCCAACCAGTAAAACATTGAACCAACAATATAAATG
>JAFYQA010000035.1 GCA_017547315.1 Roseburia sp.
GTACAGCCTTCAGTCGAAGAGATTCGATATTCCTCGATAGCTCAGTCGGTAGAGCGCGCGGCTGTTAACCGCGTTGTCGTAGGTTCAAGTCCTACTCGGGGAGTTCAAAAACTCAGATGTACCAAATGAGTTCGTCTGAGTTTTTTTTGAAAGAAAAAGAGAAAACGGCTCCTTGGTCAAGCGGTCAAGACATCGCCCTTTCACGGCGGTAACACGGGTTCGATTCCCGTAGGAGTCATTAAGGCGACATAGCCAAGTGGTAAGGCACGGGTCTGCAACACCCTTATCATCGGTTCAAATCCGATTGTCGCCTCTAAAAACCTCGAAAACATATTGTTTTCGAGGTTTTTTCTATAAAATCGATGGAATCGAAAATATGAGAAAAAACATCTGTGATGTGAAAGTGTTGGGACTATACTTAAATAGTAAGAAAGTAGTTAATATGTTAAATGGGTTGTCGCAAATTTTGCAACAACCCATTTTTTATAGATATCAGATTTTATTTTACAATCTCACGAGCTACATGTACACCGCTTGCAGAAGCGTGTGAAAGTGAATGTGTAATACCACTTCCATCTCCGATTACATAGAGACCTTCGTATTTTGTCTGGAGATGCTCATTTACTTCTACTTCCATATTATAGAATTTTACTTCTACACCATAGAGGAGCGTATCATCATTTGCAGTGCCTGGAGCAATTTTATCTAATGCATAAATCATTTCAATGATACCATCTAAGATACGTTTTGGAAGAACAAGGCTTAAATCACCTGGTGTAGCGTTTAATGTAGGTGTTACAAAAGATTCTTCAATTCGATTCGGAGTAGAACGCTGTCCGCGAATTAAATCACCGAAGCGTTGTACGATAACACCACCACCGAGCATATTGCTTAAACGGGCAATTGATTCACCATATCCGTTAGAATCTTTGAATGGTTCTGAAAAATGCTTTGCAACAAGTAAGGCAAAGTTGGTATTCTGGGTCTGTTTTGCAGGATCTTCGTAACTGTGACCATTTACAGTAATAATACCATTTGTGTTTTCATTTACGACAGCACCTTTTGGGTTCATACAGAAAGTACGAACTTTATCTCCATATTTTGGTGTACGGTATACGATTTTACTTTCGTAAAGTTCGTCTGTTAAGTGTGAGAAAATTTCAGCAGGTAATTCTACACGTACACCGATGTCTACACGATTAGATTTCGTTGGAATATTTAAATTTTTGCAAACATCTTCCATCCACTTGCTGCCACTACGACCTACAGAAACGATACAGTTTTTACAAGTATAAGTCTGTTCATTACATTTTATCTCGTAACCACCATCAATAATAGAAATAGAATCTACTGGTGTATCAAAGAAGAAGGTAACTTTGTCTTTCATATAATCATACATGTTTTCTAAAACGACATAGTTGATATCCGTACCAAGATGACGAACGGAAGCATCTAAAAGATGTAAGTCGTTTTTCATACATTCTTTTTTGATCGTTGTACCGGCAGTAGAATATAATTTGGTACCAGCACCACCATAAGCTACGTTAATCTCATCCACATAATTCATGAGATCGAGAGCCTGTGCTTTTCCAATGTATTCATAAAGAGTACCACCGAAATCATTAGTAATATTATATTTACCATCAGAGAATGCACCAGCACCACCAAAACCGCTCATGATAGAACAACTTTTACAACTAATACATGTCTTTATTTTTTTGCCATCAATTGGACATTTACGTTTGGCAAGTTCATGACCGGCTTCGAATACAGCGACTTTTAATTCAGGATTTAACTGAATTAATTCGTATGCAGAGAAAATACCACCAGGGCCGGCACCTATAATCAATACATCATAGTTCATAAAACTACCCCCTAAAAATGTGATTTATTAATTTACAGTAATTATATCATAAATATAGACTATAATTCTTTTAAATTTATAAAAAATAGAGTAAAATAAAGAAGTAAATAATGGATAGATTTCTATCTCAAATATAGAGCCGAAAAGGCGAAAGGAGAATGTATTATGGCAACACCACATATTTCAGCAAAAGAGGGAGATTTTGCAAAAACCGTATTAATGCCGGGTGATCCACTTCGTGCAAAATATATTGCAGAGACATATTTAGAGAATCCAAGACTTGTAACATCAGTTCGTAACATGTTGGGTTATACAGGTACTTATAAAGGCAAAGAGATTTCTGTTATGGGTTCTGGTATGGGTATGCCATCGATTGGTATTTATTCATACGAATTGTTTAATTTTTATGGAGTAGAAAGTATTATTCGTATCGGTTCTGCTGGTGGTTTTAGTGATAAATTACAATTAAAGGATGTTGTAATTGGAATGGGTGCATGTACCAATTCTAATTATGCATTACAGTATGGTTTACCAGGAACATTTGCTCCTATTGCAGATTATGAATTAATGCAGAAAGCAATTGATGTTGCTAAAGAGCAGGGAACCAGAGTTGTAGTAGGTAACGTTTTATCATCTGACCCATTCTATAATGCAGATGCTACAGCAAATGATAAGTGGAGAGAGATGGGAGTGCTTTGTGTAGAGATGGAAGCGGCAGCATTATATATGAACGCTGCAAAAGCCGGTAAAAAAGCACTTTGTTTATTATCAATTTCAGACCATATCTATACGGGTGAAGAATTAAGTTCCGAAGAACGTCAGATTGGTTTTGGAAAAATGATGGAGATTGCACTTGAGTTAGCATAATATACTTATTTAGA
>JAFYQA010000036.1 GCA_017547315.1 Roseburia sp.
GAAGATGGATTCGGCAAAAATGAATATATTGAGACAACCAGACCATTAGTAGTTATTACAGCTCCGGGACCGGGAAGTGGAAAGATGGCAACCTGTCTTTCACAGTTGTATCATGAGAATCTGCGCGGTATAAAAGCAGGTTATGCAAAGTTTGAGACATTCCCGATTTGGAACATTCCACTGAAACATCCGGTGAATTTGGCATACGAAGCTGCTACAGCAGATTTGGATGATGTGAATATGATTGACCCATTCCATTTGGAAGCTTATGGTGAGACAACGGTTAATTATAATCGTGATATTGAAATTTACCCGGTATTAAATGCTATTTTTGAAGGCATTTACGGCGAAAATACCTATTATAAATCTCCGACCGATATGGGGGTTAATATGGTTGGTAATTGTATTGTGGATGATGAAGCATGTTGTGATGCGTCTAAGATGGAGATTATCAGACGTTATTATGGTGCGTTAAATCGTACTGCAAGAGGCGATGATGCAGAAACAGAGGTTTATAAAATTGAACTTCTGATGAAACAGGCAAAGATTACCACAGACGCTCGCAAAGTTACGGTAGCTGCGAAAAATCGTGCGTTAGAGTTAGGAGTCCCAACTGCAGCAATCGAGCTTGCAGATGGAACCATTATTACTTCAAAAACAACGGATTTCCTCGGTGCGTCTGCAGCATTACTCTTAAACGCAGTGAAATATTTGGCAGGCATTGACCATGATGTCAAATTAATCAGTCCGGAAGCGATTGAACCAATTCAGGATTTAAAGGTGCGTTTCTTAGGTGGAAGAAACCCAAGATTACACACGGATGAAGTATTAATTGCACTCTCACTTGCAGGACTTACGAATCCGGATGCGAAAAATGCAATGGAGCAGCTTACTAAATTAAAAGGATGCCAGGTGCATACATCTGTTATGTTATCGGAAGTCGATGCGAAGATTTTCAAGCGTCTAGGTGTTGATTTAACTTGTGAACCAGTTAGAAGCGGCGTGAAGTTGTACTAGAACAAAGCATAAATTATTTTATATTGCATAGAATAAAACAAACCTTACTAGAGTTTTTATATGCAAAAAAAGAAATTTATGATAATGGGATATGTGATGGCTACTATTGTCGTAACAGGTTATCTGTCAATGATAGCGTATCTATTACGAGGAGTGCCGGTTTCGGTTCCTGTAGTAGAGAAAACAATAATAGAAAAAAAGGTAGCAATTACGTTTGATGATGGTCCAAACGAGGACTATACAGCGGATTTACTGAAAGGATTAAAGGAACGTGGAGTATCTGCCACGTTCTTTTTGTTAGGAACGGAAGTCGAGAAATACCCAAAACTGGTAGAACAGATACATGCAGACGGGCATTTAATCGGAACCCATTCGTATCAGCATGTGAATCTATGCAATCTCACGGATGAAAAGGCAATCGAGCAGGTTGTAAAAACAAATCAAGTAATAGAAGAAGTCATTGGAGAATGTCCGCAGTTTATCAGACCGCCGTTTGGTTGCTGGAAAAAAGATTTGGATTATAATACGACAATGATTGAAATACTTTGGGATATTGATTCCAAAGACTGGTGTACGAATAACACAAATGTCATCGTACAAAGAGTGTTAAAGAATGTGGAGGACGGCGACATTATTCTGATGCACGATGCATCGAAATCTTCAGTAAATGCAGCGTTGCAGATAATCGATAGCTTACAAAAGGAAGGGTATCTTTTTGTAACGGCGGATGAATTAGTGTTGGATTGAAGCAAAAATAACTCACTTATTCAGAGAAAAATTTGTAAGCAATCTCGCACTTTTCAAAAAGAAGGAGAGACACTAATGGAAACAATTACAAAAGAATTATTTGAGTTACGTGACGAGTCATATTTTCAATTTCATAAAAAATTAATTCCGGAGATACCGGAGGAGCATATTATAGGTGTGCGTACACCTATGCTTCGTACCTATGCAAAAGAAGTGGCAAAGCGGCCGGAAGTATATGCATTTCTGCAGGAATTGCCTCATACTTATTATGAAGAAAATAACCTGCATGGCGCATTACTGGGGTTACTTTATAAAGATGTGGAAAGTTATTTGATAGAACTCGAAAAATTTCTGCCGTATGTGGATAACTGGGCGACCTGTGATATGATGGGACCAAAAGTATTCAAAAAGAACCTTCCTCTTGTATATGAGCATGTTAAAAAATGGGTTGCCAGCAGAGATACTTATACGGTGCGATTTGGTGTGGTGACGCTTCTGGGATATTTTTTAGAGGATGCATTTTTGCCAGAAATGTTAGATTTAGTAGCTGGAATTGAATCGGAGGAATATTACATAAAAATGGCAGTTGCGTGGTATTTTAGCATGGCGTTAGTAAAACAGTATGATGCAACAATCCCTTATCTGCAAAAGCAGGTAATGCCAACGTGGACACATAATAAAGCGATTCAGAAAGCAATAGAAAGTTATCAGATAGATAAAGCGACAAAAGAGTATCTTAGAAGTTTGAAAGTACAAAAACGATAGAGGAATTTGCATTTGTATAAAATGTAGTGGACGGAATAGATACTATAACGAAAAAGAATAGAAATTTATATATTTTAGACTTGTCAAACGGCCAAGTTTCATGTAAGGTAAAACGAAAGTACAAGTTACGATGGAGAATATCATGGATTTATTTGAGTACATGAGAGAACAGAATCAGGAAAAGGAATCGCCCTTAGCATCCAGACTCCGTCCGACACGGTTGGAGGAGGTAGTGGGACAGCAGCATATCATTGGAAAAGATAAGCTTTTGTACCGCGCGATTAAGGCGGACAAATTAAGTTCCATTATTTTATACGGACCTCCGGGCACGGGAAAGACTACTTTAGCGAAGGTGATTGCGAATACGACCAGTGCTGAATTCCTGCAGATTAACGCGACTTCTGCCGGTAAAAAGGATATGGAAGAAGTAGTAGCGCAGGCGAAGAATAATCAGGGCATGTACGGGAAAAAGACGATATTGTTCATCGATGAAATTCATCGTTTTAATAAGGGACAGCAGGATTATCTGCTTCCGTTTGTAGAAGATGGTACAGTGATTTTAATCGGTGCTACAACAGAGAATCCGTACTTTGAGGTGAACGGAGCGTTACTGTCTCGTTCTATTATTTTTGAATTAAAGAACCTTTCAATAGAAGACATTAAGACACTTTTACTTCGTGCAGTAAATGACGTGGAAAAAGGTATGGGTTCATATAACGCAGTCATCGAAGAGGATGCATTGGAGTTTTTGGCGGATGTGTCTAACGGAGATGCCAGAGCGGCATTGACCGCAATCGAACTTGGAATTCTGACCACTGAACGCGGTGAAGATGGGAAGATTCATATTACATTAGAAGTTGCAAGTGAATGTATTCAAAAACGAGTTGTGCGTTATGATAAAACTGGGGATAATCATTACGATACCATCTCAGCATTTATTAAAAGTATGAGAGGTTCTGACCCGGATGCAGCGGTTTATTATCTGGCACGAATGTTATATGCGGGTGAAGATATTAAGTTCATTGCCAGAAGAATTATGATATGTGCATCAGAAGATGTGGGGAATGCTGACCCGATGGCGCTTGTAGTTGCAACATCTGCTTCACAGGCGATTGAGCGAATTGGTATGCCGGAGGCACAGATTATTTTATCGCAGGCGGCAAGTTATGTGGCATGTGCACCGAAAAGTAATGCGGCATGTAATGCGATTTTTGCTGCGATGGATGTAGTTAAAAATACGAAGACAGCACCTATTCCAGTGCATTTACAGGATGCACATTATAAAGGAGCTGGAAAGCTTGGACATGGTGATGGATATAAATATGCACATGCGTATCCAAAACATTATGTGAAGCAACAGTATTTACCAGATGGACTTACCGATCAGGTATTTTATCAGCCATCTGATAATGGTTATGAGAAGAAAATCAAGGAACATTTTCGTTGGTTAAAGGAGGATATATAAAATGAAATCATATCAGGAAATGACAAGAGAAGAACTTTTAGCAGAAGAAGAGGTATTAACTGCAGAGTACAAAAAATATCAGGCGAGAGATTTGCACTTAGATATGTCTCGTGGTAAGCCATCTCAGGAACAGTTAGATATCTCTATGGAAATGATGGATGTATTATCTTCGGCAGCAGATTTAACATGTGATGACGGAACAGACTGCCGTAATTATGGTGTATTAGATGGTATTCAGGAAGCAAAAGAATTACTTGGTGATATGATTGAAGTGAATCCAGATAATATCATTATCTATGGTAACTCCAGCTTAAATGTAATGTATGATACAATTTCACGTTCTATGACACATGGTGTTATGGGAAATACTCCATGGTGCAAACTTGATAAAGTAAAATTCTTATGTCCAGTTCCAGGATATGACAGACATTTTGCGATTACAGAGTACTTTGGTATCGAAATGATTAATGTACCAATGCTTTCAACAGGTCCGGATATGGATATGGTAGAAGAATTGGTGCGTAGTGATGAATCAATCAAAGGTATCTGGTGTGTTCCAAAATATTCAAATCCACAGGGTATTACATACTCTGATGAGACAGTTCGCCGCTTTGCAAGATTACAGCCGGCAGCAAAAGATTTCCGTATTTACTGGGATAATGCTTACTGCGTACATCATTTATATGATATTAATCAGGACCACTTAATCGAGATTTTAAAAGAGTGTAAGAGAGCCGGTAATCCGGATATGGTATACAAATTCTGCTCTACAAGTAAGATTTCCTTCCCTGGTTCTGGTGTAGCTGCGATTGCTACTTCTGCAAATAACTTAGAAGATATTAAAAAACAGTTAAAGAACCAGACAATTGGATACGATAAAGTAAATCAGTTACGTCATGTACGTTATTTCAAAGATATCCATGGTATTACAGAGCATATGAGAAAACATGCAGATATCATGCGTCCAAAGTTTGAGATGATTACAGATACCTTCGAAAGAGAATTAAAAGGACTCGGAGCTGGTAGCTGGTTCACACCAAAGGGTGGATATTTCATTGCTTATGAAGCATTAGAAGGCTGCGCAAAAGATATCGTAGCTAGAATGCAGAAAGCAGGTGTTACAATGACACCAGCAGGTGCGCCATTCCCATACGGCAAGGATCCAAAAGATTCCGTTATCCGTATCGCACCATCTTGTCCAAGTGTAGAGAACTTGCAGATTGCGACAGAGATTTTTGTGATTTGTGTAAAACTTGCAAGTATTAAGAAATTATTGGCTGAGATGCCAGAAGTTGCAGCTGTGGAAGCGTAGGAAGAATGAATTTGTAATTATTTAGAACATAGTAATTTTATGAATAGTTACATTAATATGATATTTAGAAAGAGACAAGGATATTTCGTAGAGATATGATATTCGTGTCTCTTTTTTGCTTGAAATAACGCATTCTGCGTAGCAATAACGCGCTATGCAGTTTGTAAAAGATAGCGTGCTCATGTGAAAATGTATATAAGAAAAATAAACAGGAGGTTACATGAGCAGTACAATTTTTGATGATGTATTTAGAACGATACAAGAGAGGTTACCACAGTTATTAATACCTTTAGTTAATGAAGTGTTTCATACTTCGTATGCTGAGGATATAGTCGTAGAGCGTTTGCCAGAGGAATATCAGAAACTGGTCTCCAAAGTAGTAGCGGACAGTTGTAGTAAAATAGGAGAACAAATATATCATTTCGAATGTCAGAGTACAAAAGATGGAAATATGGTCATAAGAATGATTGAATATGATTTTATGATTGCGTTGATGGAAGCAAAATGGAGAAAAAGGAAACGATTAAAATTTCCGAAATCAAGCATTATATATTTGCGTTCAGCGAAGAATAGTGTTTCGGAAGAAGTGTTAGAAATTGAACTGGCAGATGAGCAGGTTATTACATATCGGGTTCCTGTTCTCAAATTAAGAGATTATAGTATTGAGGAAATATTTGAAAAGAACTTGCTGATTTTGTTGCCGTATTATATCATTAAGTATGAGAAAGAGATTTCTAAGATTGCAAAAGATGTAGAGCGAGAGAGATATTTATTGGATGAGTATGCAGCTATAATCAAAGGATTAGAGATATATGTGAAAAAAGATATAGAAGAATTTCACGATTTGTTGCAGTTAATGAGAAGAATCATGGAATATCTAATGCGTAAGGAACCCGATTTAAAAGAAAGGATGAGTGATGTTATGGGTGGGAAAGTGCTGCCGTTACCTTCAGATGCTATAAGAGAAGCGAGAGCAGAAGGATTACAACAAGGAATCACCGCTGTGATACATTTATGCAAAGAGATGGAAATAGAGAAAAAGAAAGTAATTGCGAGATTAAAATCAGAGTTTTCTCTGACTGACGAACAGGCAAAAGAAGCAATTGCAAAATATTGGTAGTATGAAAAGGCATTGTTACAATAGATGTAACAATGTTTTTTTGTTCTATATAGAAAAGGTACATTGTGTACAATAAGAAAGTATGATACGATAAAAATAATATTTTTTAGAATCAGAGTTATGCTTAGAATGCCTAATTTGTATAGGTAGAAGGGTGAAAAAGAAATAAGTGAGAAGTAGTGATGAAAGTTGTTATTTGTGATGATGAAAGAGCAGCAGCGAAGTATTTAAATGCGTTATTGCAGAAAAGAACAGATATAGATGTATTAGGAATGTTTACAAACCAAAAAGAATTTTTAGAGTTCATGGAAGATGAGATGGTTCCCGATATTGTTTTTATGGACATTGATTGGCAGGATGACATAGATGGAATCCAATTGTCAAAATTATTATTTGAAAAATATCCCAATACACAGATTATCTATGTGACAGGGTATAATGATCGTTTTTCACAGCAAATCTTTTTGGAAGATTCGAATTTGTGTGGATATCTAGTGAAGCCGGTACAAGAAGATTTGTTAGAACGAATGCTAATGCGGACGGAGAATCGTAGAAATCTGGTTAATGAGAAATTTGTAGTAAGTCAACGTGGTGTAGAGCAAGTTTTTTTATATAGCGAGATTGCTTATCTGGAGAGCAAGGGACACCATGTGATTTTACATACGGAAAAAGAAGATATTTCAATTTATGAAAAATTAGATACTTGCAGTAAAAAATTACCATGTAGTTTTGCGCAGTGCCATAAGAGTTATGTGGTAAATATGGATTATATTATTTATATAGATAAAGACATAATCTGGTTGAAAAATGATAAGAAAATAAATATTAGCAAATCGAAATACAAAGAATTTAGAGAACGATATTTTAAGTACATGGGTACGAAAATGTAAGAACTATCTGCGAAGAAAAACGTAGGTTATTTTGTATGTGAAGGGAGACTATATGGGAGCATTTACATATTTTTTAGGTGGAGTATTACAACCATTTTTATTATATATGGTGTGGGCATTTATGTTAGAACCGCGATGGAAAAAAAGACCATTTTGGTGCTATGCGATAATCGCTACAATAGCCGTACAGATACCGACATTGATTCGAAGTGTAGCAAGTGGATTTTTGTATGAACTGATGGCTTATGGTCAACTTGCAGTATTGATAGCATTTGCAATTATTTTATTTAAGGATAAGGCATGGACCAAAGTGTTTATAGTTATCATGTATTATGTTTCCGTAATTGTTGCGGAGATTATTACGTTTTCAATCCTTGGTGACAGTGTTGTAGGATTAGATTTCTTTGGTGATAGCTTGGAAGCATTGATTGTAAATCTTTTGGTTATGATAATTTCGTTCTGCATGCTTGGTGTTTTAGTAATTGTTTGGAATTTACTTTTGAAAAAGCAATATGTGCCAAAGAATATTGTGTTGTTCTTACTATTTCCAATCGGTCAGATTTGTATGATTGATATCTGGTCAAAGCAGCTACAGCATGGGGACATGCAGTTTCAGAGCCAGTTTAACATGTTCCTCGGATTATTTATCGGCTTTGTGGCAGATGCGATTTTATTCTATGTGATGCTTATGCAAGGTGAAAGAGAAGAAGTAAAACGTCAGCTGGCTGAAACAGAAAAATTGATGGAACTGGAAAGAAATTACTATCAATCAGTAAAGGAACGTCAGGAGGAAGTGGCAAAGATTCGTCATGACTTTAATAATCAGTTGACGGCAGCACTTCAAATGGTGCAAAGTGGGGAACAGGAACAATCAAAGGAATTATTAGAAGAATTGCGAAAAGCAGTAGAAAATAGCCGTGAGAGAAAGTGGTGCGACAATGCAGTCGTGAATGCAGTTGTAGCAGAGAAGTATCGCGAGTGTGTTAATCGAAAAATTATGTTTGATGCAGAAATTGTGATTACAGAAGATGTACCGGTAAATCCATTACATTTGTGTAGTGTATTTTCTAATTTATTAGATAACGCGATTCATGCAGCAGTAGAGAGTGGTGTGCCGTCACCGACGATTGTTGTACGTACGATGTTGCAGGAGAAGTATCTGTACATAAAAGTAGAGAATGATGCTAAGAAACCAACCACGAAAGTCCATAGAGAAGGACACGGATACGGCTTACAGATTATTAAAAATATTGCACAGCAGTACAATGGGGAGTATCAAGGTGGCTGGGAAAATGGAGTTTATCAGGCGTTGGTAGTATTGGAAGTGCAGGGGAAATAGAGTAGGGTTGGCTAAATTTGTTGTGAGAAGGTCCGTTTTTGCTGGATAGATGGTAAATTAAGTAGAAATTAATTAGAATTTGAAAAGAAAAGGCTTGCAGAAATAACAAGGCATATAACGAAGTTCATGTATCAATGGGAGGTATAAGGGGTATGAAAAATATGTGGAAAAAATGTACAGTTGGTAAACGTTTCTTGGCATGGTGCTTATTGATAACGATGTTATTTGATTCGGTATCGGTAGGTGCAACAACCAATGGTGGAGAAATGGGAAGTTTATTGGAGAGTACCGAGGTAGTTGCTGAGACAGAAGTTTTAGAAACGGAGCTGGAGTCTGAAATGGATGAGAGTGAAACGGAGACTACAGAGACGGAAGCTTGTGTGGAAGAAAGTGAAACGGAGACTACGGACATTGAGACTGAGCGAATGGAGGAAACGGAAACTACAGAAGTTGAGACCGAGAGAATAGAGGAAACAGAAATTACGGAAGTCGAGACAGCGGTAGAGGAGAGCGAAACGGAAGTTGCAGAGGTTGAAATAGAGATAGTAGAATCTGCGTCTGAGGTGGAAGCGTTTGAAACAGAAATTACAGAAGTTGATACAGAAGTAGCAGAAGAAGTTGTGCCGGAAATTCCAAGGGAACCAGAGCCTTATGAGGAGGACCATGAGATAGCTCCTCATCTTATAGCAAATTTAGAAATATATAGTAATGCTGCTTCAAAACCGTTGTTTGGAGGGCCTACTGGAATAACTGCAAGTATGCCTTCAACAGGCGATGTGAATGCATTAGTATTTGTAGTAGATTTTGCGGATATGAGTTTTTCGGAAGAATGGTTAGCAAATGTAGAGGAATATTTCTTTGGAGAAGAGGATAAAGAAAGTGCAAATTATCCGTATGAGAGTTTGGCAGCATACTATGAGCGTTCTTCTTATGGAAAATTAAATTTAGAGGGCGAGTTTTTTTACTATCATGATATGAACAATCGTGGTGTGTATGATGGTAATGAAAGTGAATTAGTAAGTAATTTGATTGATGCATATGTTGCTTCGGTAAAATTGGAGTGTGAAGGTACGGAGGAAGAAAAAGAAGCCTATTTAAATAATCATTTGAAGCAGTTTGATAGCAATAGTGATGGTGTTTTAGATGGGCTTTATATTAATTTTGCAGGTGAGACGACAGGTTGGGGAAGCCAGTGGTGGAGCTCTGTGAGATATAATAATAATTATGACATAGGAGATTATATTCTAGGAAGCATATGTTTGTTAGATTCCGAAATATATCAGGCAGCATCTACAATTATACATGAAACAGGACATATGTTGGGGTTAGATGATTATTATGCGGATGATGGAATAACGAATGCTATTGGTACAATGGACATGATGTCAGCTAATGAATTAGATCATAATGGTTTTTCTAAAATGCTACTTGGTTGGATAGAGCCAGAAGATGTAACCATTATAGAAGCTGGTGAATATATAGAAAATCTTCAGTTGAACCCATATGCTACGACAGGTGAGCTTGTTCTTATTGTTCCGGATTATGAAGAAAGTAAAGGTCTGTATACAGAGTTTTATATGGTGGAGTATTATAAGGCTATAGAAAACGACTGGTTAGATGAAATGGAGCAGTATAACGGATTACGAATATATCATGTAAACGCAGAGCTTAATGAAGCAGGAGACGGATTTATAGCATCAAATTGGAATGCTGCCTATTTGGAAGATGCTTCTGTTACATTGGTTCAGGCAGTACATTCGGATATGGAGGATTCTCATATATATGGCTGGTTTTCTCAGGATTGTTTATATAGAGAAGGGGATACATTAACACCATATACACTGCCGTCTTCCTATATATATGAGACGAATTTATTTATGGGAGAAATAGGATATTCGGGTATTGTGGTAGAAAATATATCGTTACAAGGAGATCGTGTTTCGTTTAATGCAGGATTCGAAAACGAACAATTACAGCCTAAATTAACATACGAAGTAACTAAGACCCCAAACGGTAATTATTCAGGGACTTTTTTGGAAAAAATTAGATTTAATACAGATATACGACTGTCGAATGAAAGCTATATAATTGCAGCAGGTGAATTGTTGGATGAAGTTGGAAACAAATATAGTGATTTAGTGATTCAGGAGAATTATTATGTGGGAAATAGTTTCTGTGAGGTAAAAATTGAACTCGTGGATGAAACGGTCGTTATGGAACCTGGGCGATATACAATAGTGATACCTGCAGGTATATTTGTAACATCTTATGGTGTTGTGAGTGAAGAAATACGTTTGCCATATGATAATGGCGATATAAAGTTACTTGCTGGAAAGAAAGAAGTACTTATGGACATAGAATCGGACTATGAACCAGATTGGGATGCAATCATTGATGGGGATGGTAATGGATATATAGCAAGGATAGAATATTTCTTTAATTGTGGAGATAAAAATAGCCATAGATATTATTGGAGTAAAGTAGAGAACTATGAAGTAGTTTCAGATAAAGAAATAGCACCGTTTGGGGAAGAGGCAGGAGATTACTGGGAAGGGGTAGAACTAGTTAAATTAGAGGATAATAGATTTGTATGGATACTACGTAAGCCTAATGATGAGGAGAAAAGCTATTTATTTTATGTTTTAGATGGAAAAGGAAATTTTGTTTCAAAACGAATATTTGGGACACCAGCTGCGAACAGTGCCTGTGGAGTATTAGACGGAAGATTTGCTTTGGTGGACTGGAATAGTAATGTTGTGTATTTATACGATTTTTTTAGTAAAACGAATGATAGCTCGTTTGAAATCTCGTATGCGGGTACTAGATACGGGGCATTAGAGATTGCGTTTAAAAGGTTAAACGAAAATGCAATTGCAATAAATTATGCTGAAGGATGGGTAGTATATGATGAAAATTATACTGCGAGAATAGGACATGATACAAATGGATATAAAACAATAGATGTTATATATTCGGATGAGAAGTATTATGTTCTTACTAAAACAGGAAATCTGTATGAAACAGTTGAAAATCCTAAGTATGTAGTTATGGTGTATAACTCTGACTATCAGTATGAAAAGGAATATGAATTGCCATATGCCGCGAATACACTTGCTAAAATTGATGAGGGATTTTTGACTATGTGTGTGCCGTATGGGAAAAACTCTCTTAACCTAGAGATTGACGGAGTGCAGTGTTTATATGATAATAATTTCTCTATGCTTGGTATTGTAGGAAGTTATGTATATCAATGGTTTATTAATGATAAATGTTTATATGCACTTTCCAAGGATATTGAAGAAGGGTGGAAAATTTATGGATGGCAATATGATTTTAGGGACTTAGAGTTTATTGGTGCGGAGGATACTGGTAAAGAAAAGGAGCGGTTAGAAGCACCAGGTTCAAACCTAGAGTCTGGAAGTTCTGTAAGTTATTATTCATTAGGAAGTATAGAGTTACATTGCCCTATAGAGAATGTAGAGATTCGTTATACGACAGATGGAAAGAATCCTCATCGCTATAGTAATCTTTATACAGAACCTATCCTTTTGGCAGAGAATATGATAGATGATGAAATGAAAATTACTATCAAAGCTTATGCTAGAAAAGAAGGCTATGTAAATAGTGATGTTGTAACATTTATATATGATGTTAGTACAATTGTAAGGGGAAACTGTGCAGGTGAATTAGAATGGTCACTGGATATTAAAAGCGGTGAATTTATCATATCTGGTAAGGGGGCAATAGAAGATTATGTCGACTCAAATGCGGAATGGATGAATTACAAAGAATATATCAAAAAAATTGTAATCAACGAAGGAATTACTAAAGTAGGCGATTATGCATTCTATAACTTACGAGAATTGAAAAGTGTAACTTTTCCAAATACAGTTACTCATATAGGAGACTATGCATTTGCTTATAGTGCTATATCAGAGATAGAATTACCGAAAAATCTAACTACAATTAAAATGGGAGCATTTTCGCATACAAAATTAAAAGAAATTGTAGTTCCAGAGAATGTGCAGGAATTAGGGCAGATTGTGTTTGAAGGATGCGAATTGTTAGAGAAAGCTGAAATATATGCGGATATTTTGACATTGGAGTATGGATTATTTATGGATTGCAGTAGTTTGCGAGATATAACATATTCAGATACTATTAAGACTATTAATGTACATTGCTTCTATAATTGTATTGCTCTTACAGATTTCATAATTAAGGAGTCGGTGGAAACAATTTATTTTGAAGCGTTTTATGGGTGTACAAGTCTTTTGGAAATTTATATTCCGCGAACTGTAATTTCGATGTTATATTCTGATATTTTTTCTGTGGGTACTACAATTATAGGTCATTTAGATAGTGAAGCGAAAAATTATGCAGATACTTACGGATATGAATTTGTAAATATCCAAGATGTGGGAGTTAAAGTAACTTTTGTTACAAATTCAATAGAAGAAATTGAAAGTCAATTTTGTTATCCGGGCAGAAAGATAACTGAGCCAGCTTCATTAAATAGAGTAGGTCATATTTTTGAAGGTTGGTATACATCCAATGAGATTATGGATGACACTACAAAATGGGATTTTAAAAATAATGTAGTAGAAAGCAACATTACGCTTTATGCAAAATGGAAACCTAATACATACACACTGTCGTTTGACTTGAATTGCGAAGAGGCAGAAACAGTTGAGAGTAAAAAAGTGACATATAATACCTCATATGGAATATTGCCAACAGTGATTCGTGAAGGATATATATTTACTGGCTGGTATACGGAAAAAGAAGCAGGTACATTAGTAACAGCAGAGACAGTAGTGAGCAGAGCAGAGAATCATACGTTATACGCACACTACGAAGCAGAAAGCTACAGCGTAACATTTAATGCGGGAGAAGGAACAGTAACTACAGCGCAGAAGGATGTAACATATGACCAAGCATACGGAGAATTACCAGAAGCAAGCAGAGAAGGATATGTATTCAAAGGCTGGTACACAGAGAAAGAAGCAGGCACATTAGTAACAGCAGAAACAATAGTAAGCAGAACGGAGAATCATACCCTATATGCTCGCTATGAAGCCGTAGACTATACAGTAACTTTTGATGCTGGAGAAGGAAACGTAGATACAGCGCAGAAGAATGTAACATATGACCAAGCATATGGAGAATTACCAGCAGCAAGCAGAACAGGGTATGTATTCAAAGGCTGGTACACAGAGAAAGAAGCCGGTACATTAGTAACGGCAGAAACAGTAGTAAGCAGAAGCGAAAATCATACGTTATACGCACGTTATGAAGCCGTAGACTATACCGTAACATTTGATGTGGGAGAAGGAAACGTAGATACAGCGCAGAAGAATGTAACATATGACCAAGCATACGGAGAACTACCAGTAGCAAGTAGAACAGGTTATGTGTTCAAAGGTTGGTATACAGAAAAAGAAGCGGGAACATTAATAACAGCAGAGACTATAGTAAGTAGAAATGAAAATCATACGTTATATGCGCACTATGAAGTCGAAGGCTACACAGTAACTTTTGATGCAGGCGAAGGAACGGCAGGAACAACACAAAAGAATGTGACCTACAATCAGAGA
>JAFYQA010000037.1 GCA_017547315.1 Roseburia sp.
AAACGTTATTCCGGCATTCTGCAAAAAGACTTTCTAAACATTTCTTCAGAACAAGCAAAAATATCTTTTCTAAAATGTTTGGCACTTTATTTAAGTTTCCAAAAGAAATACTCCACGTTCTGCAAGCCATGAATCATTCGCAAAACGAAAGTTTATCGTATGATGTCTTGATTACTTAGTAAAGTAAGTCTTTTGGTACGGTGTCAGCCATTGCTTTGTAGGCTTTGGCACTTGGATGTAAATGGTCACCACTGTCATAGCCTTGGCGGAAAGAAGACGGGTCTTTTTCATCGCGGAGAGCTAAATCGAAATCAATGCAGCCATTAATATCATTTGTGGTACGAATCCATGCATTGACTTCATTACGCAAGTCTTCACGGAATGGTGCATAAGTTCGCCATCCATTGAATGGAAGAAGCGTACCTAAATATACGTTATAATTCAGGTTTCTGGCTTCGTCTATATACCATTTTAAACCTTCGATGAGTTCTTGGGCTGTTGGAAGATCACTCATTGGACGGAATGGATTATTTTCTGTTCCAACCGGGTGAATGATATCGTTGATTCCCTGCTGGATAATAATGGTATCGCAACCAGAAGCAGGAGCTTCATGAGGAAAACGATTCTGACCTTTTAAACCATAGGACTGATAAGTAATACAATCGTATTGACGAAGTACTCTGGTACCGCTTACTGCACGACGAATAACAGCTGTATGATTCACCGGAGCAGAGGCTGCACGGAGTTGTAAATAATCTGGCCAAGATTGTGCGGTAATGGAATCTCCATAGCACATAATGGTATGATTCTGTTGTGAAGACAAAATTTCAATATTGCTTAAGAAATAAAACCAGTTTGTGGTTTTCGTAAGTTCCATTGGAAGTCTGCTTTCGTGCGTATAGTCGCCGATTGAGAAAAATCCCTTGGAAATCGGACCGGTAACTAAAACAGCAGAGCGCATAGACGTAAAATCTTTAAAATATAAATTTACGCAGATAGTATCACCTGCTTTTAATTTTAGAAATACAGGATCACTGATAACGTGATCTTTAGGGAAAATAGTAACATCCGGGGAACTAAAGAAAGTGATATCTTGAATATTACTTTCACTCATAGGACAAGTCAGTCCTATTTTATCTAAGATGCTTGCATGTGAAACAGATACGGTAGCTTTTGTAATATCAATATTCTCGATACCGCAATAGTTGTCAAATGTAAAACGAAGTGCATCTCCGTCAAATGGAACATAGATTGGGTAACGTAAGGTAATGTTCTTAGCATAGGATTCAGGTCTGTGTTCTGCGATGGAAACTGCATTTCCCCACATAGAAATCCATTGATTCATAGTTATCTTTTGTCCTTTCATCTGAAAATACTTGTCGCATTATTATACCAATTAAAATTCAACTTGTGAAGTATAACTTAACCTTGTTCTTTTAGAAAGAACTTGATATAATACCCATGTTAATAACTTGGAAAGGTATATTGGCTATTATGGAAGAGTTTAAAGAATTGATAAAGGAAAATAGACAGTATTTGGCGCTTTTTGGTATCATTGCAGTAGCGTTGATCGTGATTTTAATAGGGATAATGGTGTGGAAGCTTCCAGTAATCGGAGTATGTATTTTTGTCTTTTTGGAGACTATTTTAGCAGTTTGTTTGCAGGATTTACCGGTTTGGTTACATGGTGCGATTTTAATCGCTCAATTGATTATGGGATTGCTTTTCGGAAACGGAATGTTCATATTGTTGTGTGCATTATATTATGTAGTAAGCATAGTGGTGTTGAGTATTTGGGATAAGTAATAGAAAAGCTTTTACAGCAAGAGCTGTGAAAGCTTTCTTAAATTCTATTGTGAAAACTTTATTGTATTAAATCAGGAGAGTTTGAGGCTTTCCTATGAAGAGCTGGGGTATGAAACATGTTACAAAAGCATGAGAAAATATTGATTTTCACTTCTAGAGAGATTTGCTATAATTCACATTTTTTCTTTGCGCATCAGATGGGAGCAGCATTTGAGAAAATGGGGTATGAAGTAGAATATTGTGAGTTTACCAGAGAGTCAGATTTTGATTCGGTTTTACAACCGTATATCGGGGGGAAATATAAGCTGATATTGGATTTTAATTCGCTGATGCCACAATTGATAGAAGAGGATGGAACGCCGGTACTCGATATGATAGATGGGCCATTTTATGACTATATATTAGATCATCCGCTGTTTCATTATAATTGCTTATCTGCAAAGGCTAAAAATTTTCATGCTATATTATTGGATGAAGCACAGGAAAAATATGTAAGTCGTTATTATCCGGGCGTGAAAAGTACACTTTTTATGCCGTTAGGAGCGACAGGCGCAATCAGCGAAGAGAAAAGAACGTCGTTACCGGAGGAGATTTTATTTATAGGCTCCTACGATTCGGAACAAAAATTATATAACATGATAGAAGCTGCACCGGAACCGATATGTGGTTGGTCTAAGAAGGTGTTAGAACGTCGCTTATCAGAACCGGAAACTACGATGGAAGTAATTTTTGAAGAAGTATTGGAAGAACAGGGATTGAAACTTAGCGGTGAGCAGTTTGCTCTGTTTATGAATCATATGTATCCGGTCGATGCATATGTGCGTAATTATTTCCGAAGAAAAGCCATTGATACCCTGGTGAATGCCCATATTCCGGTAAAAATCGTAGGAGAAGGCTGGGAAAAGTATAGAAGTTTTGATGAGAATTTTGTGAAAAGAGAAAAATCTGTAGAATTCGGACTTTCGTTTGAAAAGATAGCGAAAGAACATATTTTATTAAATAATTCTCCGTTCTTTAATCACGGGGCACATGATAGAATTTATGCAGGTATGGCAAATCATTGTGCAGTGCTTTCGGATGAGAATCCGTATTTGAAGCGAACACTAAAAAGTGGAGAAAATATTATGTTGTATTCTTTGAAAGAGGAAAAGAGCTTGAAGGATATGGCAGAAGAAATGCTTACCAATTCCGTATTACGTCAAACAATACAGGAAAATGCGTATCAGGAATTTTTACAAAATCATACATGGGAAAAGCGCGTAGAACGGTTACTGCGGGAGTGTGAAAAATAGAGTTGCATTAAGAATTAGGAAAAAGCATTGCATTTTTAGATAGAATAGGTTAGAATGTGTAAATGTATTTTTATTAGCACAAATTGAATAAAAATACATTCATGATAAAGGGGATTTATGAATCGAGTGAATTATCAGAAACAATTGGATGAGACAATTGCAAAGCATGAAAAAGTGGGAGAGGTACCAAGTCTCTTATTGCATAGTTGCTGTGCACCATGCAGTTCTTATTGTCTGGAGTATTTGTCGAATTATTTTAGGATTACCGTTTTTTATTATAATCCGAATATTTATCCAGAGGAGGAATATCACAAACGAGCAGAGGAACAGCGTCGTTTTATTGAACAACTTCCTGTAAAGTATCCGATTTCGTTTGTAGAGGGTGTTTTTGATAAGGAACGGTTTTATGAAACGGTAAAAGGATACGAGGACTGCCCAGAGGGCGGCGAGCGGTGTTTTAAGTGTTATGAGTTGCGCTTAGAAGAGACTGTAAAGCTGGCAAAAGAGATGGGCATGGATTATTTTACAACGACCTTATCAATCAGTCCGCTTAAGAATGCCGAAAAGTTGAATGAGATTGGTGAGAAGCTGGGTGTAATTTATGAAGTGGCACATTTAGGTTCTGATTTTAAAAAGAAAAATGGTTATAAACGTTCGGTAGAACTTTCGAATGAATATGGAATGTATCGCCAGTATTATTGTGGGTGTGTCTATTCGAAAGCGCAACGTGACAGAGAGATTGCAGCCAAAGAGCAGGAAAATTAAATGAATGAGAAGTTGCTGTTATTTCAGATGTACATAAAAGCGGATAGGTAATTTTTAAATGTGCAGGTGAATAGCAGGACAAAAATAGATTAAGAAGATATGTAAAGTGAGGATAAGTTATGGCACAGTTATGGGGTGGAAGATTCACCAAAGAAACAGACCAATTGGTTTACAATTTTAATGCGTCAATTACATTTGACCAGAAGTTCTATAAGCAGGACATCGAGGGAAGTATTGCACATGTTAAAATGCTTGGTAAACAGGGAATTTTAACTGAGCAGGAGATGAATGACATTGTAAAGACACTGGGAGAAATTTTATCCGAAGTAGAGGCAGGCACACTGGAAATTTCTACAGAATATGAGGATATTCATAGTTTTGTGGAAGCGAAGTTGATAGAGCGTCTTGGTGATACAGGTAAAAAATTACATACCGGAAGAAGTCGTAATGACCAGGTGGCACTTGACATGCGTCTCTTTACGAGAGAAGCAGTGAAGGATACGGATGCACTCTTAAAGGAATTATTAGAGACAATTTTGCATATTATGGAAGAGAACACCGAGACAATTATGCCGGGCTTTACTCATTTGCAGAAAGCACAGCCGATTACACTGGCACATCATATGGGAGCATATTTTGAAATGTTTAAACGCGACAGATTACGTTTACATGATATTTATGAACGTATGAATTATTGTCCGTTAGGTTCTGGGGCACTCGCAGGTACCACTTATCCATTAGATCGTGAATATACTGCAGAATTACTTGGTTTTTACGGTCCGACATTAAATAGTATGGATGGTGTTTCAGATAGAGATTATCTGATTGAGTATTTATCGGCAAGTGCTATGATTATGATGCACTTGAGCCGTTTCTCAGAAGAGGTAATTATCTGGAATTCAAATGAATATCAGTTTGTGGAAATTGATGATGCTTACAGCACAGGTAGTAGTATCATGCCACAGAAAAAGAATCCGGATATCGCTGAATTAGTACGTGGTAAGACCGGTCGTGTGTATGGTGCACTGACTTCTTTACTTACAACGATGAAGGGTATTCCTCTTGCATATAATAAAGATATGCAGGAAGATAAAGAGCTTTCTTTTGATGCGATGGACACTGTAAAAGGTTGTATCGCGTTGTTTAATGGTATGCTTGCTACAATGAAGTTTAATAAGAATATTATGCGTAATTCTGCCAATAATGGCTTTACAAATGCAACAGATGCGGCTGATTATCTTGTGAATCATGGTGTTCCATTCCGTGATGCACATGGTATCGTAGGTCAGATTGTTTTATATTGTATTGAAAAAGGGATAGCGATTGATGATATGAGCCTTGAAGAATTAAAAGCAATTAGTCCTGTATTTGAAGAAGATATTTATGAGGCGATTTCTATGGAGACTTGTGTCAATAAACGTTTGACGATTGGTGCACCTGGTAAAGAGGCGATGGAAAAGGTAATTGCTTTAGAGAAGGAGTATCTAAACAAATAATACATTAAAATGAAACTATTCAGAGCAATATTTGCAAAAATGCATTCATTTCAGCAAGCTGAATGTCTGCATTTTATGAAAATTGCTTTGGCTCTGAATAGTTTCAATTAGGTTATGGTTTATATGTAAAAAAGTGATATCTGAAAGTATTGCTTTTTTTGGGGAAAAGGCATAATATGATAAAAAATAAAGACAGTTGTTTGTAAAGGACGGACAAAAGAGAAGGATTTGAGTGGATATAAATCAGATTGTATTCGCGAAAGTTATGACAAGCAATTGTATGATAGAGGCAAAGAGGAGAGTTAGTGACATGAGTGAAAAGTTAAAAGTAGGTATTCTTGGGGGAACAGGTATGGTAGGACAGAGATTTATTGCTCTGTTAGAGAACCATCCATGGTTTGAGGTAACAACGATTGCAGCAAGCCCAAGAAGTGCTGGTAAAACATATGAAGAAGCAGTAGGCGATCGTTGGAAAATGACTACACCAATGCCAGAAGCAGTGAAGAATCTTGTAGTTATGAACGTAAACGAAGTAGAGAAAGTTGCTGCAGAAGTTGATTTCGTATTTTCGGCAGTAGATATGTCAAAGGACGAAATCAAAGCAATCGAAGAAGCATATGCAAAGACAGAGACACCAGTTGTTTCTAACAATAGTGCACATAGATGGACTCCAGACGTTCCAATGGTAGTGCCAGAAATCAATCCAGAACACATGAATGTAATCGAGTTTCAGAAAAAACGTCTCGGTACAAAAAAAGGTTTCGTAGCAGTAAAACCAAACTGTTCAATCCAGTCTTATGCACCGGTACTTACAGCATGGAAAGAGTTCGAGCCATATGAAGTAGTGGCTACTACATATCAGGCAATTTCAGGTGCAGGTAAAACATTCAAAGATTGGCCTGAAATGGTTGAAAATATCATCCCATACATCGGTGGTGAAGAAGAAAAATCAGAAAAAGAACCACTTCGTATCTGGGGACATATCGATGAAGAAAAAGGTGAAATCGTACCTGCAGATGGTCCGGTTATCACATGCCAATGTATCCGTGTACCAGTATTAAACGGACATACAGCAGCTGTTTTCGTAAAATTTAGAAAACCTGCTACAAAAGAACAGCTTATTGAAAAACTTGTGAACTTCAAAGGTGTTCCACAGGAATTAGAACTTCCAAGTGCTCCAAAGCAGTTCATCCAGTACTTAGAAGAAGACAACAGACCACAGGTTAATCTTGATGTAGATTACGAGAACGGCATGGGTGTATCCGTTGGACGTATCCGTGAAGATCATGTATACGATTGGAAATTCATTGGATTATCTCACAATACAGTTCGTGGTGCTGCAGGTGGTGCAGTACTTTGCGCAGAACTTCTTAAGGCACAGGGATATATTACAAAGAAATAATTTTTAAAGAGTTTAAACCCATATTTTTCGGTGATTGTATTGCCAGGAGATATGGGTTTTTCTATTAATTAAGCTGTTTTGGGATACGGAGTGTGGTATGATGGGAGAAAGGGGGACTTGGGAAATGCGAAGACAAGAAGATAAAAATGATATCGTAAAAAGAGTACAGCAGATGGAGCGATATTTCGATGAGGTTTCAAGAGTATTGGAGCTAAAGTCTAATGAGTTGTATGCGAATGATACGATTAGAAAAATGATACAGGAACTCACTGTGTACATGGACAGCGGTTTGTGGTTGCGGGATTATGAATGTGACGAACGGGGAGAATTACCGAAAGATCTAAAGCGCGGTGTTTTATCAGAAGATGGGCTGTATAATTTATTGTGTGATATCGAAAGTGATTGTTGTCCGAAATGTAAACGGATTATCATAGATAGTTTGGGATATGAAAATAATCTTGAGTAATATTTAAGATGACATTTGGGGCAAATAGGTGTACACTAAAATTATATTTGGAACAATTAAATTTCGGAGGTACATATGGAAAAAGTAATTACGGTTTTAGAAATCGTTATGCCGATTTTTGTAACCATATTGATGGGCGCATGGGCTAAGAGAAAGAACAAAATCTCGGAAGAAGCAAGCAAAGGGCTTCAGCAGTTTGTAATGACATTCTGTTTGCCATGTGTTTTGTTTAATTCTTGTCTGACTAGCAATTTTGGAATGGAATCGGTAACTTCTATGGTATTGGTATTTTTACTTGTGTTATTAAGTTCTTTGTGGTCATTTGGCATTAGAAAGAAAAAATATCCATATCATAACTTACCACAGATATTTTCATCACAAGAGACAGGAATGCTTGGAATTCCACTTTTTATGACTTTATTTGGAGCAGCACAGGCGTACCGCATGGGTGTGCTAGATATCGCACAGGCAGGAATTGCAATTCCGGTTATTGCTATTTTATCGACAGATACCGGAGCGAATCCATCTGTTGGCTATGTTGTGAAAAAAGTATTTCAATCTCCATTGCTTTTGATGAGTCTTTTGGGATTGGCGTTAAACGTGACAGGAGCTATGGATGCTTTGAATCAGATTGGTGTAGGTGGCATTATTACCGAGGTTACTAATTTTATCGCACAGCCGGTAAGTGCGGTTATTTTATTCTGTGTAGGATATAATTTCTCTTTGGGAAAGGAAAATCGTAAGCATGTATTTGAAATATGTGGCTGGCATTTTGTGATCTTTGCAGTTATTTGTGTAATTATTCAGGCTATCTTATCTTTTGTACCAGCAGTTGATGTGGAAACAAGATGGGCAATTCTTCTTTACTGTGCATTGCCGGGAAGCTATCTGACAGCAAGTCTGGGCAAAACAAAAGAAGAAAGTGCAGTAGCAGCGAGTGTTTGCTCTATTTTGACAGTGGTTACCTTAGTAATCTTCTGTGTTGTGGCAGCAGTTGTGGCATAAACTATATAAAGGATGATTTGAAGGACCATTACAGAGATTCTGTAGTGGTCTTTTTTCTATGGGAAAGACTTTGTTGTGACAGGAAGAGAAATTGATAAAAATTTCACATTTGACTTGCCGATAGAATAAAAAAGTAGTATAATTAGTTTAAAGTGCTATATTATGCTCGATTTTAGGTGAAAAATAGGACAAAAGGCACAGAAAAATGGGGCAACCCGGTAACAAAAAGTTATACATAGTATAAGGAGGCAGATTATGGCTCATATCAGTGAAGCTGGTGTAAAAATGATTTGCGAAATCTGTGATAGATATGCAAATGAGAAAACACCGCTTATGATGATTTTAAGTGACATCCAGAATGAATACGGATATATTCCATTGGATGTACAGCAGATTGTTTCAGAGAAAACAGGTATCTCTGTAGCAGAAATCTACGGAGTAGTTACATTCTACTCATTCTTCTCTTTAGAACCAAAGGGAAAATACGTAGTTGGAATTTGTATGGGTACAGCATGTTATGTAAAAGGTTCTCAGCAGATTCTTGACAAATTCTCTGAGATTTTAGGAATTGGTGCAGGTGAGACTACAAAAGATGGTCTTTTCACAATCGATGCATTACGTTGTATCGGTGCTTGTGGTATTGCTCCAGCAGTTACAATCAACGGCAAGGTATATCCTAAGTTAACAGTTGATAAGGTAGCATCTATCGTTGATGAATATCGTGCAATGGGAGGTGCAAACTAATGCATAAAATGGAAGAATTAAGCGCAAAGATGTGCAGCTGCACAGAAGCGTTAAATAGCAAAATTGATGGTTCTAACGGCAAACGTGCCATTTTATTATGTGGTGGTACAGGCTGTCTTTCATCAAACTCTGAGGAGATTAAGAATAAATTCCAGCAGTTAATCGATGAAAAGAACATGGGAGATAAAGTAACATGTAACATCGTAGGATGTTTCGGTTTCTGTTCACAGGGACCATTCGTTAAGATTTTCCCAGAAGATACATTATATCGTTTAGTACATATCGAAGATGTAGAAGAAATCTTTGAAAAAGATATCATGAATGGTGAAATCGTAGAACGTTTACTTTACGTTGATCCAACTACAAAAGAAAAAGTTACAAAACAGGATGACATCAACTTCTACAAGAAACAGAAACGTGTTGCTTTACATGGTTGTGGTGTTATCAATCCAGAAAATATCGAAGAAGCTATGGGTTATGGTGCATTTGCAGGTTTAAAACGTGCATTATCTATGACACAGCAGGAAGTTATCGATGAAGTATTAGCGTCTGGACTTCGTGGCCGAGGCGGCGGTGGTTTCCCATCAGGTCGTAAATGGTCTTTTGCTTACGCAAACGAAGCAGATCAGAAATATGTAGTATGTAACGGTGACGAGGGTGACCCAGGTGCATTCATGGATCGTTCTATCTTAGAAGGTAACCCATTTGCAGTTATCGAAGGTATGATGATTGCTGGTTATGCAATTGGTGCTACAGAAGGTTACTTCTACGTACGTGCAGAGTACCCAATCGCTGTTAACCGTTTACGTAACGCTATCAAACAGATGAACGAAATGGGCGTTTTAGGCGAGAACATTATGGGTTCAGGCTTTAGCTTCCAGGCACATATCCGTTTAGGTGCTGGTGCATTCGTTTGTGGTGAAGAGACAGCTCTTCTTAACTCTATCGAAGGTAAACGTGGTATGCCACGTCCAAGACCACCATTCCCAGCAGTAAAAGGTTTATGGGGCAAACCAACTATCGTTAACAACGTAGAAACATTAGCATGTGTTCCATACATTTTACGTGAAGGTGCAGCAGAATTTGCAAGCTGTGGTACAGAGAAATCTAAGGGAACAAAAGTATTCGCTTTAGGTGGAAAAGTAAATAACGTAGGTCTTGTAGAGATTCCAATGGGTACAACATTACGCGAACTCATCTATGATATCGGTGGTGGTATTCCAAACGGTAAAGAATTCAAGGCTATCCAGACAGGTGGTCCATCTGGTGGATGTTTAACAAAAGAACATCTTGATGAGCCAATCGATTTCGATAACTTAGTAGCAAAAGGATCTATGATGGGTTCTGGTGGTGCTATCGTTATGGATGAAGACAACTGTATGGTTGACGTTGCAAAATTCTACATGGAATTCATCTGTGACGAATCTTGTGGTAAATGTTCTCCATGCCGTATCGGTACAAAGAGAATGTTAGAAATCCTTACAAAGATTACAGAAGGCAACGGAACAATGCAGGATTTAGAAGAGTTAGAAGAATTAGGTAACTCAGTTCAGGCTAACGCATTATGTGCACTTGGACAGACAGCAGCAAACCCAATTCTTTCTACATTAAAACACTTTAGAGATGAGTATATCGCTCATATCGTAGATAAGAAGTGTCCAGCTAAGATTTGTAAGAAATTAATGAGATACACAATTATCCAGGATAACTGTTTTGGATGTGGTATGTGTGCAAAGGCTTGTCCAGCAGACGCTATCGAAAAAACAGATTACACAGCACCAGGTAAGAAGTTGCCATCATTACAGATTGCAGCTGATAAGTGTGTGAAGTGTGGTGCATG
>JAFYQA010000038.1 GCA_017547315.1 Roseburia sp.
ATGCTCAGCAGCATCCTGAAAACTATCCACAGCTTACAATCCGTGTATCTGGATATGCTGTAAACTTCATCAAACTTACAAAAGAACAGCAGGATGAAGTAATTGCAAGAACATTCCATGAACTCATGTAATGTAATGAAAACAGTGAGGAAAATAAACGCAGGGGGCATACTTGTATGCCAACCTGCGTTTATTTGACGAACGTCCAATATGAGTAACGTAGCACGGTAGTGCGGAGTTACGAGTATTGGCAGGTGCGAGAGCTTCGAAGAAGCGGAACGGCTGGTTTTCATAAAACAAGAGTAGTTGCGAATAGTGGCGGCTACGAGAGCTTCGAAGAAGCGGAGCGGCTGGTTTTCATAAAACAAGTAGTTACGAATAGTGGTAGATGAGAAGGAGGTAACACATGGGATATATACATTCTTTAGAGAGTTTCGGTAGTGTAGATGGTCCAGGAGTGCGTTTCGTAGTATTTTTTCAGGGCTGTCCAATGCGTTGTGCCTACTGTCACAATCCCGACACTTGGGATATGTCTGATGGCAAAGAAATGAGTGCTGATGAAATTTTACAGAAAATGCTTCGAAACAGAGCATTTTATACCAGAGGTGGAATTACGGCTACTGGTGGTGAACCGATGATGCAGATGGACTTTTTGATAGAACTTTTTACAAAAGCGAAAGCAGAAGGAGTTCATACCTGCATTGACACATCAGGAATTGTATTTACGGGTACAAAAGAAGATGGCACACCGAAGAATGAGCAGATTGCCAAATTGATGAAAGTAACAGATCTTGTAATGTTGGATATCAAACATATGGACGAACAAGCCCATCAGGATTTGACTGGACAGTCAAATAAGCAGATTTTTGAATTTGCTCGTTATCTGGATTCTATCGGAATGCCAGTATGGATTCGTCATGTAGTTGTTCCGGGGATTACTTTACAGGAAGAAAATCTCGCAGAACTAGGACGGTTTTTATCTACACTCCATAATGTGGAGAAATTAGAAGTACTCCGTTATCATGCACTTGGAAAAGTAAAATATGAAAAACTGGGTATGGACTACCGTTTAAAAGATACACCGCAGCTTACGAAGGAAGAAGCGGCGTGGGCAGAAGAAATGATAAAAAAATATTGGAAACACTAACTTGATAAAACCGGATTGCAGAAATGTAATCCGGTTTTTGTAAATAGCTGTTTGTGCTGGATTAACTATTAATGATAGGACAAGTATAAATATGCTTTGCGATAGTCGTTTGGTGCAATCGGTGTTTGACTTGGTTATTTTTTGCGGCGAATATGCCGATGTAAATTACATATAGATAGTGCTTGAAATTATAGTCTGCAAAAATGTGTATCAGGGAGGAATGCATATGTCACTAACAATTAACGCAAATATGACGAGTTACATAGAGAGTGGAAAACTGTTTACGGAGAAGCGTGAACAGGGAGAACGCAAGAGTTTTTTTGCCGGTAATAGTAATCTTGCAAATGACCCGATTGCAGAGAAGCGGAAAGAGGCGCAGGAAAAAGCATGGAAAGTCGTGAGTGATGCATGGGACGCTGATAAAAAGATTGATAAGAGCATTGAGGATAGGCAGAATCATTATAATGAGATGGTCGAGGTTGTGAAAGAGGCACAGTCGCACTTGAAAGATATTAATGAGCAACTTGATGTGTTAAAAGAGGAATACGGTATAACCGAAGAAATGGGGTTTAAAGACTGGTCGGATGAATATAAACAGCGTTATTTGGAGTTGAATAAGCAGGCATCTAAATTCAAAAAGGATATTTATGATGCAGATAAATTAATGAAGGATGACATTGCGGACATTAAGGCGATTGCATTAGAACGCTTAAAATCTGACCCAATGGCAGATGCACAGAAGACAGCGAATGCCATTGAAGAAGCTGCGAACAAAGAGATTATCGGTATGGCAATACAGCAGGCAAAAGACCACATTGACGAGAAAATGGAAGAAGCTGAAGAGAAGGCGGAGGAAAAAGCCAAAGAAGAGGAAGCAAAAGAAGAAAAATTGGAATTGCAAAGAGAAATCAAGGAACTACAGAAGGCGATTGCAGAGGGTACAAAAGAAGTCGTGAAAGAGGAAGCTGCAGAAGCAGAGGCGAGGCGTCAGGAAAATGAGGCACTGGATTTGCCATTGGATGAATTGGTTAAACTGACACAGATGAACACTGAGACAAACAAAGCACAGAAGTCTTTAGATGAAATTAAATACAGCATGAATTTGTTGGAAGCGGACTTAAAAGGAATTGAGATAGACCAAGAGATATAAGGAATCTTAAGAAACGTCAAAAAAGAATTAAGAATTTCCTAGCAGTTTCCTTAAGAAAATGACGCTATACTTTTTTATAAATTGAAATAACTTTTCCGTAGGTCAGAGTATTCTGTGCGAAGACCGTAAGAAAAGTATTTGATTTGAAAAAGTATAGCGTACATAAGTTAAGGAGACAAAAAATGAGTAAGAAAAAGCAAAAATCGAAAATAATTCTTATTGTTGTGGAACTTTTGATATTAGCAGTTTTAGCGGTGATACTATATGGAATTTCAAAGTTGAATCGTATTGACAGACCGGAAACAAATCTGATGAATCAGGTAGAAGTGAATGATGATATCGAACAAGAAGTACTAGAAGCGACAGAGGGTTTTCGAACCATTGCATTGTTTGGATTGGACAATCGTTCGAATGGCAATTTGACCTCGGGTAATAGTGACGTCATAATCATCGTAACGATTGATAACGAGACACAGGAAGTGAAGATGTGTTCCGTGTATCGTGACACGTATTTAGATACTGGTGGCGGTAAATTCAGAAAATGCAATGCCGCATTTGCGAAGGGCGGACCACAAGCGGCGATTTCTATGTTAAATAAAAATTTGGATTTGAATATTTCTGATTATGTGACAGTCGATTTTAATGCAGTAGTGGAATGTATTGATTTATTGGGTGGTGTGGAACTTACTATTACAGACGAAGAAGCGCATTACATGATTGGCTATGTAAAAGAGCTCAATGAATTAACCGGCAATAAATCAGAGGTGCCAGAAGCAGGTGGTACTTATATGTTAGACGGTGTACAAGCGACGGCATACGCGAGAATCCGTTATACTGCAGGAAATGATTACAAGCGTGCAGAACGCCAGCGTACGGTCATTGCCAAAATGGTAGAGAAAGTGCAAGAGTCTGATTTAAAAACATTGAATGCTATGATAGATATCATGTTTGATGATATCGAAACCAGTTTTAGTAACAAAGATTTGATTGCATTAGCGGCAAAGGTATTTGAGTATGAATTATCCGGAAGTGCGGGATTCCCATTTGTAAAAAAAGAGGTAGAACTAGGATCAAAAGGTCAGATAGTGGCACCGGACACATTAGAGGAAAATGTAAAAGAGCTGCATAAGTTTTTATATAATAACGAAGAGTATGTGCCTTCATCAACTGTTAGAGCGAATAGTATGAAAATTGAAAGTGATATACGATACTAATTTTTGTGGATAAAGTGCATAATTTGTGGATTAAATTATAAAATAATCGCAAATTGTTTGAAAACTACCTGTATGAACATAAAATTGCGTTGCCAATTAAATAAAATATGGTATAATAGAGACAAGATACACAAGAACCTTAGCAATATCAAAAGGGTGTATCTAATAAGTAGCAAAGGAGTATAGCAGTATGAAGATTAAAATTACAGGAAGAAATATCGATTTAACAGAAGGTCTTAAGAATGCAGTAGAAGACAAACTGAGCAAGCTTGAGAAATACTTTACTCCGGACACAGATGTATATGTAACATTAAGTGTTGAAAAGGAACGTCAGAAAGTAGAGGTAACCATTCCGGCAAAAGGCAATATTATCCGCTCTGAGCAGGTAAGTAATGATATGTACGTTTCTATCGACCTTGTAGAAGAAGTTATCGAACGTCAGCTCAAAAAATATCGTACCAAGTTGATTGCAAAACACCAGAATGCAGCATCTGCATTTAAGCAGGAATTCTTAGAAGAGCAGTCTGTGGAAGATGAAGAGATTCAGATCACACGTGTGAAGAAGTTCGATATGAAACCTATGTATGCAGAAGATGCTTGTGTACAGATGGAATTATTAGGACATGATTTCTTCGTGTTTGTGAATGCAGAGACAGATGAAGTGAATGTCGTATATAAGAGAAAAGGCAATACATACGGTATCATTGAACCGGAAGCGTAAAAGCATATATAAAAAGCTAGTAGAATAGTTTAGTTTCAGAGGCAGGAAGTAATTCCTGCCTCTGTTTAGGTTGAAAATAGAAAATTGGATTTCTAAAGTTGCAGAACGCGTAGCATTTGTGCGATACGCGAATAACACCTTCCGTTTTCTTTTGCTAGAATAGGAATGGAAGGGAGTGGCGTATGAAAAACAGCAATAAGTTAATAAACGAGATATTAGGACAACTGTATCAGGAGGAGCAGTTACGCAGATGTTTAAAAGAGGTAATTCAAATTCACCCGAAACGAATTTTGGTACTCCATTATATTGCGATGAATATTGAACATTTGACGAAGGAAGAGCTTAGAGAGAAGGCGTATCTTTATGCGCAAACAATACAAGAGGAGGACTTACTGGCGAGGCAGATATTTTTATGTCTGCTATGTCTGGCGGATGACTAGAAGAGAGTTATGTGAATCATAGAAAGAGAGTATACATATTATGAAAAAGAACGTTGCTAGAACGGAGTGAACAGGAACAAAAGAATCATCATTTTAGATAGAAAAGCGACAATTCCACCTTGCCAGAAACGAAAAAAAAGATTACTATAAATAATATAAAATAGTGTAGTTATGTGCTGCCACAAGCAGCAGATTGTGAGGAAATAATGAAGATAGTTGTATTAGCAGGCGGACTTAGCACAGAGAGAGATGTTTCTTTCAAATCAGGAGACATGGTTACAAAAGCGTTGAGAGAGAACGGACACCAGGTTATTATGTTGGATGTTTTCATGGGATATAGTGATAAGCCGGAGGATTTAACAGGGATTTTTGACAGAGCAGAAGAAGTCAGTGTAAAGGTGACTGGCATTTCGGAAGTAGCGCCGGACTTAGCAAAGGTAAAAGCATCTAGAAAGGATCAGTCTGATTGTTTCTTTGGTCCAAACGTGATTGAACTTTGTCAGATGGCAGACGTAGTATTTATGGCACTTCACGGAGAAAATGGAGAAAACGGCAAGATTCAGGCGACATTTGACCTGTTTGGTATCCGTTATACAGGAAGCGGTTATTTAAGCAGTGCGATTGCAATGGATAAAGGCATTGCAAAACAGTTCTTTATCGCAGATGGTATCCCAACTCCACAGGGTATTGCACTCAAAAAAGAGAATCGCAAAGATAGTGCAGTAGAACTTGGACTTAGACTTCCGGTTGTAGTAAAACCAGCATGCGGTGGTTCTAGTATCGGTGTGTCTATTGCGAATGATGAGGATGAGTTTAAGAAAGCATTAGACGAAGCATTCCGTTTTGAAGATAGTTTAGTAATCGAAGAATTTGTAAAAGGTAGAGAGTTTTCAGTAGGGGTAATCGATTATAAGGCATTGCCTGTTATCGAAATTGCACCACTTCAGGGATTCTATGATTATAAGAATAAATACAAAGCAGGTAGTGCAGTAGAGACCTGTCCGGCAGAGTTACCAGAGAATATCTCTAGATTGATGCAGGATTATGCTGAACGTGTTGCACGCGTATTAGGTTTAAGCACTTATTCACGTATGGACTTCCTTTTAAATGAGAAAAATGAGATTTTCTGTTTAGAAGCGAATACCTTACCAGGTATGACACCGACTAGTTTACTTCCACAGGAAGCAGCAGTAGTAGGTATGAACTTTAACCAGCTTTGCGAGAAGTTGATTGAGATTTCTTTACGTAAATATCAATAAATAAGCTATTAAAATTGTTTGTAAATAATATGGATACATTTATAAACAGCAGAAAGGCATAGATACGAATATGGAAAATATGACGTTGGCAAATATTGCAACAGCCTGTGGCGGTACTTATTTTGGAACAGAGGCAGATAAAGA
>JAFYQA010000002.1 GCA_017547315.1 Roseburia sp.
AAGTGTTGGTGCAAGCGGTATGCAGTCACGTTTCTTCGAAGATACGGTAGCAGAAGTAATGAACTTAGCAGGCGAATATTCAGAACTTAAATTACGCCGTGCATTAAGAAATTCAAAAGTGCTTTCATCTGACGTATCAGCAGCATTTGATCCAAACTTCCCATCTGTTATGACGAAAGCAAATACTGCATATTTCGGAAAAGGTCTTGTGTTTAACAAATACACAGGTTCTAGAGGAAAAGGTGGTTCTAACGATGCGAATGCAGAATATGTTGGCCAGTTAAGAGACATCATGGAACGTAACGAGGTTACATTCCAGACAGCAGAACTTGGTAAAGTAGACCAGGGCGGCGGTGGAACAATCGCATACATTCTTGCAAATTACGGTATGAACGTAATTGACAGTGGTGTAGCAGTTCTTAACATGCATGCACCATGGGAGATTATCAGCAAAGTTGACTTATATGAAGCATATAGAGGCTATGTAGCATTCTTAAAGGAAAAATAATATGTATAACGAGTTTTTGAACGAGTTAAAAGAAAAAATAGATGCTTCCTGGATTCATGAGAATGAACCGATGAAGCAACATACAACATTTCGTGTAGGTGGACCGGCTGATGTGTTAATAAGACCAGATGTGGAAAGCCTGCCGATTGTAATTGAACTGTGTAAAAAATATAAGCTGCCATACCATGTAATTGGGAATGGCAGCAACCTGTTGGTTGGCGATAAAGGTATTCGTGGTGTTGTGATTGTGATGACAAATCGCGCCGGTGGTATTGTCTGTGATGGTGAGATAATCACTGCAGGAGCAGGCTGTACCTTAGGACAGATTGCTATTTTAGCGTCTGGAATCGGCCTTGCCGGTTTTGAATTTGCAGCAGGTATTCCGGGAACATTAGGTGGTGCCGTGGTGATGAATGCAGGTGCTTATGGCGGAGAAATGAAGGATGTTATCACAAGTGTCCGTGTCTTAGATACCGAAGGTAATATCAAGGATTTATCGGTGGAAGAACTGGATTTAAGCTATCGTCATAGCTGTATTCCGGAAAAAGGTTATCTGGTATTACAAGTTACACTGAGACTTCGCAAAGGCGATGTAGCGGAGATTCGTACCAAGATGGCAGAATTACGTGAACAACGACTCACCAAGCAACCATTGGAATATCCAAGTGCCGGAAGTACGTTTAAACGTCCAACCGGATATTTTGCAGGCAAATTAATCATGGAAGCAGGTCTTAGAGGATATCAGGTGGGCGGAGCTCAGGTAGCGGAAAAGCATTGCGGTTTTGTAATTAATAAGGACGGAGCAACAGCAGCAGATATTATGCAGTTGATGCAGGACGTTTCTGATAAAGTAGAAGCGCAGTTTGGCGTTAAACTAGAACCGGAAGTAAAAATGATGGGAGAATTTTAGTTTATGAAATTCGTAATTTTAACCGGAATGTCAGGTGCAGGTAAAAGTACTGCCCTTAAAATGATGGAAGATATTGGTTTTTATTGCGTGGATAATCTGCCGATACCTTTGCTGGAAAAGTTTGTAGAACTTTCTGAGATTCAGAATGCAGAGTTAGAAAAAGTAGCATTGGGTATCGATGCACGAAGTGGACAGGCATTGGAAGAATTGCGTGAAGTTTTAGAACGTATCGAAGCGAAAGGAGAAGATTTTGAAATTCTTTTCTTAGATGCAGACGACAGTGTTTTGGTAAAACGATACAAAGAGACTAGAAGAAGCCATCCACTATCACCGAATGAGCGCGTGGATAAGGGAATTGCATTAGAAAGAGAACGATTGGCATTCTTAAAGCAGCGTGCGAACTATATCTTAGACACCAGCCAGCTTTTAACCAGAGAATTAAAGGCAGAGATTGAGAAAATCTTTTTAAAGAATCAGGACTATAAAAATTTATTTATTACGGTTCTGTCTTTCGGTTTTAAATATGGTATTCCGGTAGATTCCGATTTGGTTTTTGACGTGCGTTTTCTCCCGAACCCATATTATGTAGAGGGGCTTCGGGCAAAGACAGGTAATGATGCAGAGATTCAGGAATATGTGCTCCAGTTTAAAGAAGCGCATCAGTTTTTGGATAAACTGACAGATATGGTAGAGTTTTTAATTCCAAACTATATTGCGGAAGGTAAGAATCAGCTTGTTATCTCCATCGGTTGTACTGGTGGAAAACATCGTTCGGTAACGTTAGCGAACGAATTACACAAGAGACTTTCCGGCAAGACGGAGTATGGGCTTAAAATAGAGCATCGTGATATTGGAAAAGATGCGTTAAGAGGGAAATAGATGTCATTTTCAAGTGAAGTAAAAGAGGAGTTGTTTCACCACATAGGAAAAAGCAGACATTGTCAGATTGCTGAAATGGCTGCGATCATGGCATGGGAATCAGACAATCCGTTGACGGATGAAAAGAAATATATTTTATTTCAACATCTGTGTGATACGGAAAGTTTAGAAGGTAGTTCCATGCAGAAGATGTATGAAGCAGTAAAAATGTGGGACCATGTTGCAGGGGTGCCAATTTTAAGAGATACGGTCGATGGTATTTTGATTCAGCAGAGTTGCTGTAAACGTGCTTATATCAGAGGAGCTTTTTTGGCAGCTGGCTCCATTAGCGACCCGGAGAAATCTTATCACTTCGAGGTAGTCTGCCAGACGTTAGAACAGGCGAATCAGTTACGTGAAGTGATTAATTCCTTTGCAATGGATGCCAAAATTGTAGAACGTAAAAAGCATTTTGTCGTGTATTTAAAAGAAGGTTCCCAGATTGTAGATATTTTAAATGTCATGGAAGCCCATGTGGCACTTATGAACTTAGAGAACGTAAGAATTTTAAAGGAAATGCGAAATTCTGTAAATCGTAAAGTAAATTGCGAGACTGCCAATATCAGTAAGACGGTAAATGCAGCAGTCAAGCAGCTAGAGGATATTATATATATCAGAGATACGATTGGATTTGAAACATTGCCGGATAATTTGAGAGAAATTGCAGAGTTGCGTTTAGAATATCCGGAAGCTCCGTTAAAAGAATTAGGTACATATTTAAATCCGCCAGTTGGTAAGTCTGGTGTGAATCACAGACTTCGCAGAATCAGTGCGTTGGCAGAATCAGAACGCGGGCGGATGAAGTAAAAGAGGGCATTAGAAGTAGAAATGAAAAAACTATTATTTGTATTTAATCCATTTTCTGGAAAAGCCTTAATAAAGAATCATTTGTATGAAATTGTGGATACCATGGTAAAAGCTGGTTATGAAGTAACTATTTATCCAACGCAGCGGGCAAATGATGCACGAGAGAAAGTGGAAAAGGAAGCAATACAATATGATTTGATCGTATGTAGCGGAGGCGATGGCACATTAGACGAGACCGTAGCAGGCTTGATGAATTGTGGAAAACGAATTCCGTTGGGCTATATTCCGGCAGGAAGCACCAATGATTTTGCTACTTCATTAGGGATTCCAAAAGAAATGGTACATGCGGCTGATGTTGCAGTAAATGGTACTCCATTTTCTTGCGATGTAGGATGGTTTAATGGCAATAATTTTGTGTATGTAGCAGCTTTCGGCTTGTTTACCGCGGTGTCCTATAAGACGAGTCAGGAATGGAAAAACGTTCTTGGACATGCTGCCTACATTTTGGAAGGCATCAAGAGTCTCCATGAGATTCCGGCGTTCCGTATGCAGGTAGAATGTAATAACTGTTGTTTTCAGGATGAGTTCATCTACGGTATGATAACGAATTCCACATCCGTAGGTGGTTTCAAAGGTATGACTGGAGACGATGTAGAATTGGATGACGGTGTTTTTGAAGTGACACTTATTAAAAAACCGAGAAATCCACGAGATTTGAATGAAATCATCGTGTCTTTGGCAAATCTGATAGATGATACAGATATGATTTATTCTTTTAAGACGAAACATGTGAAGTTCACGGCGAAAAAAGAGATACCATGGACTTTAGATGGCGAATATGGTGGAGACCATATCGAGGTAGAAATTCGGAATTTACAACAGGCGATTGATATTCAAGTTTTGGAAGAGTAGTTATATGATTTTGCTACTATTTAGAGCAATATTCGCGAAATTACATTGGCTCTGAATAGTTATAAAATTTACTTTATTTTTTAAAAGAAGTGAGCTATAATAGCAGTTAGAGAAAATATTTTTATAATTATAAAATGGAGGAACGAAAAATGTTAGTATCTGCAAAAGAAATGTTAGACAAAGCAAAAGCTGGTCACTACGCAGTAGGACAGTTTAACATCAACAACTTAGAATGGACAAAATCTATTCTTTTAACAGCACAGGAATTAAAATCCCCAGTTATCTTAGGTGTATCTGAAGGTGCTGGTAAGTACATGACAGGATTTAAGACTGTTGCAGCTATGGTTAAAGCTATGGATGAAGAATTAGGAATCACAGTTCCTGTAGCTTTACACTTAGACCACGGCTCATACGAAGGATGCTACAAATGTATCAAAGCAGGCTTCACATCAATCATGTTCGATGGTTCACACTATGCAATCGAAGAGAACGTTGCTAAGACTCAGGAATTAGTAAACGTAGCTCATGCACTTGGCTTATCAATCGAAGCTGAAGTTGGTTCTATCGGTGGTGAAGAAGACGGCGTTGTTGGTGCAGGCGAATGTGCAGATCCAGCAGAATGTAAGATGATCGCTGACCTTGGCGTAGATATGCTTGCAGCTGGTATCGGTAACATCCATGGTAAATATCCAGCAAACTGGGCAGGTCTTAGCTTCGAGACATTAGACGCTATCCAGCAGCAGACAGGTGATATGCCATTAGTTCTTCATGGTGGTACAGGTATCCCAGAAGAAATGATTAAGAAAGCGATCTCTCTTGGCGTTGCTAAGATTAACGTTAACACAGAATGTCAGTTAGCATTCCAGGAAGCTACACGTAAATACATCGAAGCTGAAAAAGATTTACAGGGTAAAGGATTTGACCCACGTAAATTATTAGCTCCAGGTGCAGAAGCTATCAAAGAATGTGTTAAGACAAAAATGGAATTATTTGGTTCTGTTGGTAAAGCTGAATAATACATATGATGCAAAAATGCAGGGTGTTTCATTTGAAACACCCTGTTTTTATGTGCTCATTTCATGTTAATAAGCATTTCTAATATAAGTAAAGAGAATTTATTAATTGACAAGATAAATGAGTAAGAAGTAATATAATAACAATTAAAAGGTAAAAATTATACTGGTAGAAGTATTTTAATAAGAAAGGAAAAGCAAGATGACGGAAAGAGAGTATTGCAACGTAGCGGATTATTTTGGAGAAAATGTATTTAATGATTCGGTTATGCAGGCTCGTTTACCAAAGAAAGTTTATAAAAAACTTCATGAGGTAATGGAAGAGGGACGCGAACTGGATTTAGAGACAGCCGATGTCGTTGCCCACGAAATGAAAGAATGGGCGATTGAAAAAGGGGCAACACATTATACACATTGGTTCCAGCCACTTACCGGTGTCACTGCGGAAAAGCATGACTCATTTATTACTGCACCAATGGAAAATGGTAAGGTTTTAATGAGTTTCTCCGGTAAAGAGTTAATCAAAGGCGAATCCGATGCATCTTCTTTCCCTTCAGGCGGTTTGCGTGCGACATTTGAAGCAAGAGGATATACTGCTTGGGACTGTACTTCACCAGCATTCGTTAGACAGGATGCGGCAGGAGCAACATTGTGTATTCCGACAGCGTTTTGTTCTTATACAGGTGAAGCATTAGACCAGAAAACACCATTACTTCGTTCTATGGAAGCGATTAATGAACAGGCACTTCGCTTGATTCGTTTATTTGGTAATACAACTTCTAAGAGAGTGACACCATCCGTTGGACCGGAGCAGGAGTACTTTTTAGTAGATAGGGAGAAATATTTACAGAGAAAAGATTTGATTTTTACTGGTCGTACGTTGTTTGGTGCGATGCCTCCAAAAGGTCAGGAAATGGATGACCATTATTTCGGAAGTATCCGTGAGCGTATTGCTGCATACATGCGTGATGTGAATGTAGAGTTATGGAAACTCGGTGTATCTGCTAAAACACAGCATAACGAAGCTGCACCGGCACAGCACGAGTTAGCACCAATCTATGCACCAGCCAATATTGCAGTAGACCATAACCAGTTGATTATGGAAACATTGAAAAAAGTGGCAGGACGCCATGGCTTGCATTGTTTACTTCATGAGAAACCTTTTGCAGGTGTGAATGGTTCCGGTAAGCATGATAACTGGTCGATTACCACGGATGATGGTATTAATTTATTGGACCCAGGTAAAACACCACACGATAATATTCAGTTTTTATTAGTGCTGACTTGTATTTTAAAGGCAGTAGATACACATGCAGATTTATTGCGTGAAGCTGCGGCAGACGTAGGAAATGACCACCGTTTAGGAGCAAACGAAGCGCCACC
>JAFYQA010000039.1 GCA_017547315.1 Roseburia sp.
ACGTGAAGAACGTACAATATGCTTATATATCTCATGGATAAATGTAGTTCATCAAAACTGGGTAACAGATCTTGGAAATATGATAAACGCCAGAGAATGCGCTCCTATCGAACTTGATCCAAAGAAGAGTACCTTTGGACGTGTACATCCAGTATTTGAACCATATGAAGAAAAAGCAAAACCAATTTGGAAAAAGCTGGGTGATAATCACAAGAAATCTCATGAGCTAGGAAAGAAAGCATATGATGCTCTCTCACGTGGCAATTATGAAGAAGCTAAAAATATCCATGGCGAAATGAAGAAAATCGCACAGCAGATGGACAAGGATATCCAGACAGTACTTGATATACGATTAACATCCGATTTCTCAGAGCTTAAAGGTCAGATGAGAACTTTATTAAAATAGTAAAATAAATAATAGAATAAGAAAAATCCCCTGCAATACACACTTTTCAATGTATTGCAGGGGATTTTTAACTATTTACTTTCTTCACGTACTATGTACTAATTTTGTCTATTCCATTACAATCGCAATCTTAACACCTGTAAGAGAAATATTCTTCTCCATAGCGTCAACATACTGCTCAAGTGGGAAATGATCTGTTACGAGTTTTTCTACTGGGATTCCCATTTCTTTTGCTTTCTTAAGGAAACCAAGTGTCTCGATATATTCGTTAGCACTGTATACCCAAGAACCAACGAGTGTGATTTCCTTGTTACAAAGATCAAAGTGTGGGTTCATTGTGCACTCACCAGCATTAACGAAGAAGCCCATTTCACAGTATCCGCCGCCGCGACGAACATATTTATAAGCATCTGCTGCTGCCTGTGGAACACCTGTACACTGGAATACAAAATCTGCTCCGAAGCCACCTGTTAATTCTTTTACTTTTGCAACTCGCTCTTCAATCGTTGTAAGTTCTTTGAAGTTGATAATAGATGTTGCACCCATTTCTTTTGCAAGGTTAAGACGTGTCTCAACACCATCAACTGCGATAATATTAACAACACCCGCTGCTTTTAATACTGCAATCTGCATAAGACCGATTGGTCCACAACCCTGTACTAATACAGTCGATCCGAAGTTAATCAGATTGGTGGTCTCTGCACGATTCATTGCATGCACACATACACAAGCTGGCTCAATAAGCATTCTTTCGTCTAATGTCATGCCATTTACAACGAAAATAGAAGAATTCTTTCTGATTAAGATATATTCTGCAAACCATCCGTTAAAATGTACATCATCTTCATTAATTAATCCATATACACCGAGATTTTCACAAAGGTTTGGAAGTTCCGGATAACGACGGCAGTAATCACATTCTCCACAAAGAAGTACAGATGTAACTACTTTATCACCAACTTTAATTGGATCACCTTTTGTATCAACTGTAACACCTTCACCAATTGCTACAACTTCACCTGTTCCTTCATGTCCTAATACAACAGGAGCCATTCCAAATGGATCATAACGATATTCATGTACGTCTGTACCACAAATACCACAGCCTTCTACTTTTACAAGGATTTCTCCCGGACCTGGTGTAGGAATTTCATGTTCACGAAACTCAACGATAGCTTCTCCCTGAACGCCATCTACAATCTTTGGTTTCACTAAGTATGCAAGTTTTGCTGTTGCCATAGCAATCTCCTCCTTAATAATGAAAAACATGCACGTCGACTTTTCCGTTCTCCACGTGCGAACTTAATGGTTACTATCAGTATATACCCTTTTTCCCGGCAATACAATAGTTGTCTGACAATTATTATATATGCTTGTCAAAATCTAAAAATGACCAAATCCTCAAGTATGATTCAGTCATTTTTTCACTATCTTATATTCAAAATTTCTGCACAGATTTCTTCTCTACTTTTCTCATCGGTTGCCACTTTATAATCTGCCGCATCCTCATAACAGGCACGACGTTTTTCCATAAGTTCTGCAATATATTCAACATTCATATTCCCATTTAAAATCGGACGATTGGTACTATGTTTCACACGCATTAAAATCGTCTCCGGTTTTGCAGTCAGCCATATAATCACACCTGACTCCTTCATCAGCTTGCGATTCTCTTCCCTCAATACAGCTCCACCACCACAGGATACCACAACCCCATCCTTTGCTTTTAAACGCCTTACTAAATCGGTCTCAATATCACGAAAATACGCTTCGCCAAACTTCTCGAAAATCTCTGTAATCGGCATGCCCTGCTCCTGTACAATCAACTCATCCATCTCAACTTGTTCTAATCCAAGCTTCTGCGATAACTTCCTTGCTATTGTACTTTTGCCGCATCCCATAAAGCCAATTAAAAATATATTCTTCATATTTTCCCTACTCCTACTACCGTACAATCCTAAGCTGCATTCCATACCGTTTCTAGACTACCGGATATCCGTTCTGTTGCATGCCCTATCCTTCATGAAAATACAAAGCCTTCACTTCCTCTACCGGCATATCCATACCGGTAAAAAGCTTAAATGCCGACACTCCCTGCCAAAGTAACATACCTTTTCCACCGACACATTTACAACCAGCTCCTTTTGCCTCTCTTAAAAGCTTCGTCTCAATCGGATTGTACACGATATCACATACTACCAAATCTTTATGAAACGCC
>JAFYQA010000040.1 GCA_017547315.1 Roseburia sp.
CGGTTTCACATCGATAACGGTACCTTCTACTACCTCCCCATTTCTTATTGTTTTCAATGATTCTTCTAGCATTTGTTCAAAGCTCATTTCTGACATTCTTTTGAACCTCCTCAATAATATTGTTTGGGGTAGATGCCCCTGCGGTGATACCTACGTTATCGACGGATTTAAATTGTAACAAATCTAAATCCTTAATTGTTTGTATATAGTAAGTATTTTCACATTCGCTTTTGCATATTTCAAATAACTTCTGTGTATTGGAACTCGTCTTGCCCCCAATGACAATCATAGCGTCCACTTCTTTTGCGATCCCAGCCGCCTCAGTCTGGCGTTCCTCAGTCGCATTACAGATTGTATTTAAAACAATTATATCATACCCTTTTTTACTGATAATTTCAACTAATTCTTGAAATTTATTGTAATTAAATGTCGTTTGGGACACGATACATACCTTTCTGCCCTCAAACGCCTCAAATTTCTCAGCTTCTTCCTTCGTAGACAACACAGTAGTAGCCTCTGTAGAAGACCAGCTCTTGATACCTATCACTTCCGGATGTGTTTCATTCCCGATAATTACTACATGACAATTCTCTTTGCTGTGTTTTTCCACTAATCTGTGAATTTTTAACACAAATGGACAGGTCGCATCTATCACATCAAATCCAAGATGACGTATCTCTTCATATATACACTGCTCTACTCCATGTGCACGGATAATCACAGTTCCCTTCGGCTTTCCTTTCAATTCCTCAACAGAATTCACTACAACTACACCTTTTTGCTCTAAATCCGCTACAACTTCTTCATTATGGATAATTGGACCAAATGTATAGATTGGTGTCTTCGCCTGTTCAATCTCATTATAAACCGTTTCTACGGCTCTCTTCACTCCAAAACAAAACCCTGCACTTTTTGCTAAAGTTACCTTCATAGTATCTCCATTCCATGTGTTTTATTCGAAAATCACCTTATTTTTTACTCTCATAAATCTCTCGAATAGCAGTCACCACTTCATCAATATTCATATCCGATGTATCTACTAACACAGCATCTTCTGCTTGTTTTAATGGAGAAGTCTCACGATTCATATCACGATAATCACGTTCAATAATATCTTTTTCGATTTCTTCCAAATTACACTCCATGCCTTTTTCAGTCAGCTCATCATAACGGCGTTTTGCACGGGTAAGAGAACTTGCTGTCAAAAAGATTTTAACCTGTGCATTCGGAAGTACAACTGTTCCAATATCCCTTCCATCCATGATAACATCCGCATTCTGTGCTAACTTCTGCTGAGACTCTACCAATTTCGTACGAACAACAGGATAAACACTGACTTTAGAAGCCATTTCACCACCACGTTCGGTACGGATTACTCCGCTTAAATTCTCACCATTTACATATACCTGCTGTTCGCCATTCTCATAAGCAATGGTTACTTCTACTTTCGGACAAGCCGCTGCCACTTCTTCGGCATTGTCTAAATCAATTCCCATATTTACTGCAAAATAATATCCCATTGCACGGTACATTGCACCTGTATCAATGTATATAAAACCCAAGTCCTTTGCCAATTTCTTTGCTATTGTACTTTTTCCGGCACCTGCTGGTCCGTCAATTGCAATATTCATTCCCATATTTTTTCTCCTCTAATTTATCTTTTACTTTCTTCTTACAAGTACTCTGTTTTTCAAAAAATTATCCACAATTATTATTCCACTGAAATACCTGCCAAATGTCCGGTAGACCATGCAATCTGTAAATTATAACCACCTGTCAATGCATCCAGGTCTAACACTTCACCACAGAAATACAGCCCCTTTACTTTTTTCGACTCCATTGTGGATGGGTTAATTTCTCCTACTTTCACGCCGCCTTTGGTGATAATTGCTTCCCTAAAATCACGAAGCCCATTTAACGTTAACGGAAATGCCTTGATTAATTTTACAAAAGACGCACGCGCTTCTTTCGTAATCTCATTTACTTTTTTATCCGGATCGATTTCTGATAATTCTAATATTACCGGAATCATCTTTGCCGGGAATAATTTACCGATAGAGTTCTTAAACTGTTTATTTTTCGCTTCTTCAAAATCTTTTAAAATTCGCTTATCTAACTGTTCTGCATCCAATGCCGGTTTTAAATCGATTTCCATCTGCAATTCTTTTGATGTATATTTCGGTGCAATCATAGCACTTGCCGATAAAAGTAATGGACCGCTCACTCCAAAATGTGTAAAGAGCATCTCTCCAAAGTCTTCGTATAACTTCTTTTTACCGTCAAAAATGCGTACTGTCACATTTTTCAATGCCAGTCCCTGCATTTCTTTTACATACTCTTCTCTTGTGTTAAATGGTACTAGCGCCGGATAAATCTCAGTAACAGTATGTCCTACTTCTCTTGCAAAACGATAGCCATCTCCGGTAGAACCAGTTGCCTGATAAGAAAAACCTCCAGTTGCAACAATAACTGCATCTGCCAGAACTATTTTTTTCCCGTCTACCAGTCCACTTTTTAACTGTACACCTCTAACGATTTGATGTGCCTCTTTTTTCTCTAATTCCTCAGCATTCGGCCGTTCTTCATACAAAAGTTTCTCTACTTCCGTATAAAGTTTTACCTCTACTCCGGCTCTTTTTAATGCTCGTTGTAACGTATTAATTACATCCGAAGAATGGTCTGAAACCGGAAAAATACGATTACCACGTTCGTTTTTTAGTGCCAATCCTTCGCCTTCAAAAAAATCGATTACCATCTGATTATCGTAACCATAGAACGCACTATATAAAAACTTGGAATTGGTCATAACATTCGCAAATAAATTCTCCATATCACTCGAATTCGTGATATTGCAACGTCCTTTTCCTGTAATATATAATTTTTTGCCTAATTTTTCATTCTTTTCCAATAGCAGTACTTCATGTCCTGTCTGTGCAGCTGCTAATGCTGCCATCATTCCTGCAGGACCACCGCCGATCACAATTACTTTACTCATTAAACTTATCATCCCTCACGTTTCCGTAATGCATTTTTATGGAATCGTTAATATAATTAATTTCATCACTTTCATAAACCTGATATTCGTCCCAGACACTCTCTAAAGTCTCTAAGGTCTTTGCCACTTTATTCTGACGCTTCATACAAAGTGCCACAATCAATGCATTAATCACGCTTAATGGTGCTACTAGAGAATCTACAATAGATGACATATCACTCTCTGCAATCAGGTTACAGGAAGAATACAAATTCATTGGCGAATGAACATTATCTGTCAATGTAATCACCTTTGCATTTCGATTGTTTGCGAACTCCATCGCTTTTAGTGTTCGCATAGAATATCGCGGAAAGCTGACTCCGATAATCACATCATCTTTTCCGATTCGCACCATCTGCTCGAAAATCTCACTTGCACTATTCGTCTGAAGTAAATGCACGTTATCAAAAATCATATTGAAGTAAAATGCCATAAATGACGCTAACGGTGCACAACTTCTAAGACCAATTATATAAATATGCTTTGCGTTTAAAATCGTATCTACTGCCAAATCAAAAACATGTTCATCAATCTTTGATAATGTAGCATGCAGTTTATCTGCATCGGAACGCATTACAGTATCGAGAATCTTCGATTGATTAATTCTACCATATGTAACTTCCATTCGTTCAACCGAATTCAATTTATTCTTTACCAGTTCTTCTAACGCTTTTTGAAATTCTGGATAACCTTTGTATCCAAGATGGGTAGCAAAACGAACCACCGTCGACTCACTAACACCAACCATCTCTCCAAGTTTCGCAGCTGTCAAAAAAACTGCTTTATCATAGTTATCCGTAATATATGCTGCTAAACGTTTTTGTCCCTTGCTAAGTTTCCCATATGATTCGTTGATTCGACTACTCAAATCTTTCAAACGCCCCATGATACACCTGCCTGTTTCGAATTTCTGTGTAATCCTTCCACACACTTTTTTATTATAACAAATATTCTGCATGGTTTTCAACTAAAAGAACTCGTAAATTCAAAAGGGCGCATAGCTTTCGCCATACGCCCAAAACCTACTTCTTTATTCTTCTTGTGCTGTCGCTTTTAATGTCTGCAACTCTTCAAATGTACCATCTATAATGTTAGTAAATCTACCTAAATTAGTAAATGCATCCTCAATTGTCGCTTTACAAGTCTGTGTACCCGCTGATACTTCTTCTGAAGACGCTGATAAGAGTGAAATACTGTCAACAATCTCTCTATTGGCATCTAATACAGACTCTACTTCACTACTCATATTGACAACGTTCTGTTCAAGTGTCTGCATACCACTCTCTACCTGAGTAAAGCTATTATTTACTTCTCTTACATGTTCACGCTGAACATTGATTGATTCCGCTGATTCCTCGATACCAGCCTGTGTCTCACTTGTTACTTTTGTTAACTCATTAATAATAGTTGTAATTTTCTCTGTAGAAACTTTTGTCTCCTCTGCAAGCTTACGAATCTCGTCCGCTACTACTGCAAAACCTTTACCTGCTTCACCGGCTCTTGCGGCTTCAATACTAGCATTCAATGCTAATAAATTCGTCTGTGATGAAATATTTAAAATCGAATCTGTGATACCAGATACTTTCTGAACATTTTCCACCAGTACTTCCACTGTATCTGAAATACGTGTAATATTCTGATCTACTAAATTCGACTGTTCCTGCAAATTATCTGCAAGATGCTTTCCTTCTGCTACAACCACTCTTAACTTATCCGTAGTATCTTTTGCTTCGCTTGCAAGTTCATTGGTCACTTCCAAACGTTCCTGAATCTGACCTGTCATATCTGCCTGATGATTTACTGCCTGCGCCGTATTCTCTGAACTACCTGCAATGCTATCCATTGCATCATTCGCCGAAGACATCGAAACATTC
>JAFYQA010000041.1 GCA_017547315.1 Roseburia sp.
CTGTCAGAGCCTCTTCTTTCGACTTCGCATAAGTTAAATGGACATGGTCAAATGTCACTGCCGCATCTGTTTCAACCTGCGTTCCTCCATTTGCCTGCACAATATCGCTTGTCGATACCTGCAGTTCCTCTATATCCTTATGCTCAGCATCTGCCACAACCTTCATGCTGCTTTCCATCTCCAATACAGCCTGAATACGATTGCCACTGGCAATAGACTTTGTCACACTTACAATCAGGTTCGCCAGTTTCACAAGTTCCACCAAAATCTGTGACATATAATTTACCAATGCTACTACTTCACCCTGACTGATGATACTATCATTTACCTGAATGGCACCGGTCCACACCAACGCAATCGTTGCTACGTTTACAATTACAAACGTAAGTGGACTGGTAAGCGCCGCGATTTTTCCCACAAAAATCTGCATATCCGTCAAACGGTCATTGCCTTCGTTAAATGATTTTATCTCACTCTCTTCTTTGTTAAAGGCACGAATCACACGGACACCCGTCAAATTCTCTCTCGTAATTCCTAACACACGGTCCAACGCTGCCTGCACCTTTTTATAAAGCGGGATGCTCGCATACATCACGCCAAATACTACAATTGACAACAGTGGAATCGTCACTACAAAAACAAATGCAGCCTTCACATTCACAGTAAATGCCATAATCATGGCACCAAATACGATAAATGGAGAACGCAAAAACAAACGCAACACTAAGTTCACGCCATTCTGTACCTGATTCACGTCACTAGTCATTCGTGTAATCAACGTAGAGGTTCCCACTGTATCCAGTTCTGTATAAGATAATTTTTCGATATGTTCAAATAAAACATGACGTAACTTTGCTGCCACTCCAACTGCTGCCTTTGCAGCAAAATACTGTGCCGTAATCGCACATACAAAGCCAATTAAGGCCAGCACCACAAGTACCAGACACATTTTTAATATATAATTCGTATCTCCATTCGACACACCCGTATCGATAATCGCCGCGATTACTAATGGCACGAATAATTCAAAAGAAGCCTCTAACAATTTGAATAGAGGCCCCAATACAGTTTCTTTTTTATAGTCTTTTAATAAAACAAGTAACTTTTTCATACAATATCCTATTTTTCTTTAATCGTTTTTAACTTCTGCATACCTAAAATAACCACACCGCCGATTACGAAGAAAATAACATTAAACTCGCCAAATCCCATAGCTGGCTGTGGTACATCTAATGTGGTTGGTCCCATAATAACTGCATAGATAGAACCAAGCATCATACCGATAATCATAAAAATCGTCTGTGCGCGGAACTTCTCTAACGCTTTACGGATTAACTTCACCACGCTGAATACACCTACGATTACGCCGCATCCGAAGCAGAATAATGGAAGGAAACTGCTGAAGTCAAAATGTAAAATATCTTTAATACCATTAATGATTGGAAGATAAATACCCATAATCAATAACAAAGTAGAACCTGAAATACCAGGTAATACCATTGCTGAAATCGCAACTGCACCTGCTAAGAATAAGTATAATCCAAATCCTGCAGAGAAGTTAGCAAAGCTCATACCTTCGCCTCCAGAAACCGGATTAAAATAAGTAATCGCTGCAACTAACGCTGCTCCAAGTACCGTAAAAATCATCCACTTTTTATTCTCTGATAAACATTTTTTCTCTTCTCCGATTACTACCGGAATCGCAAAAATGATGAAACCAATAAACAATGAACTAATCGCATAAATATGACTTTCAAACACACTTGTAAGTACGAGTACTGCTGATAAGAAACCAATGACCCAACCAATACCAATTTTTATTAAAAAGGTAAATGCTGTTTTCTTTTTCTCCATATTACCGGTCAACAAATCATCTATGGACGTAATGAACTGATCATAAAAGCCCATCAAAAATGCAATTGTTCCACCAGATACGCCCGGTACACTATCTGCCAAAGCCATACAGAAACCGTTAATTAACTGCATAATCATAAATCTCTACCTCTATTTCTTAACTAATATACTTATCTAACTGATGTGACACATCTAACACACTACCCAATTGGCGTTTTGCTTCTTCTGCATTTTCTAAGTTCTGCATACTCAAATCCGCTGCCTGAACAGAAGATGCGGTAACTTCTTCTGTCGTAGCGGAAAGATGCATGATATTCTCTACAATCTGATTATTCGCTTCTGATAAATTAGTAAGCATATTATCAATCTCACCAATATCAGAAATCAATTCGCCGACATTGCCATTCATCGCTTCAAATGCCTGTAACGCCTGACCAATCATCTCATCCTGCGCTGCTGTCGCATTCACTGATTTATTCACTGCTTCTGCTGCATGCTGCGCATTCTCTGATAACTCAGCTAAAATACGAGCGATATTCTCAGTTTCTAATCTAGTCTTCTCTGCCAACTGACGAATTTCATCTGCTACGACAGCAAAACCACGGCCTGCCTCTCCGGCTCTTGCACTTTCAATCGACGCATTCAACGCCAAAAGATTTGTCTGACTTGAAATCGAAAAAATCGTATTCGCAATCGTTTTTACTGCCTCAGTACGTTCCTGTAATTCTTTCATCGAATCAGCCACTTCTGAGTTGGTATCTGAAATTACTTCGGACTGTTTCTTTAAGTCTCCCATAATCTGCAAACTCTGCTCGTTCAGTTCACCAGACTGCTTTGCCACAACTACCATATTTTCAGAACGTCTTAATGTCACTTCAATCGAATCCTGGATACTCTGCGTCATCGTCGTCTGTGTCTGAATACTCTCTGCAGTTCCCTGTGCACTATCTGAAATCTCTGTCATTGCACCATTTACCACTTCCGTAGAATCATTCAACGTATTCATCAATTCCATGGCGTTTTCTGTACCACGACGCACTTCTTCCGCAACGGCAATGACGTTGTCTAACATCTCTTTCTGCTGTTTTTGCTCCGCCTTCAAACTGCCAATCGTATCTTTATTAAACTGCGCACCAAGTCTGGTTGCAAGATATACCAATGCTGCCATAACCGCAATCGCAAAGGTTGCAGAAATCTGATCCATAAAAGTACCATCCGGATATGGTTCTACACCTGAATTACGAACAAGATTCACTGCCAGATTCAACACTGTAAAAGACACACTTGAAATAGCAGCAAATTTTTTATCAAAAAATAAGATACAACCTACTAACGGCAAACCTGCCATAAATCGAATATAATATCCATTAAATGCCCATGCAATAAAAAATGAACTTATCATCAATCCTGCAAACGCATAGTACTTAATATTGGGACTCTTTTTATTCCGCCCATATAAAATCAATGGAATAATAGATGATACTGCCACAATACTCGTAAGCATCACGCAATACCCCATCGAACGGAATCCTCGAAAGCCTGAAATCCATACCACAAAAAGGGCTGCCAAATAATAAATAATATAACCAATTACCATAAAACGGTTCGTTCTTTTAATCTGTGCATCTCGATCCGCATATCGAAACGTATTCTTTTCCTGACTCATAAATTTCCTTTCTTTTGTAAAACCCTAATGTTGTATATACTTGTATCTTCGCTTATATTTACATATAAACAACCTATGCGCATTGTATCATAGTTAATATTTATACTAGCACAAATTTTTTCCATTTTCTACGCCTTTTGTAATATCTATACAAATATCTATATTTTGTACAAATTATTGAAAAATTACTTCTATTTCTCCCACAAAATACAAAGAACCAAAGGCGATTGTCTTCGCTTGCCGCTCTGCAGTCACCTCCGCCATTGCCTCGGCTAGTGACGCTCTGCTATTTGCTTTCACACCCATTTTATCAATGCATTCTGCCAGTTCCTTTGCTTCTAAAGAACGACTATATCCCACTGTTACCGTAGTAAAATCTATTGCCAACGGTAAAAGCTGTGCTATCATGTCAATATAATCCTTGTCTGCCATAACCCCCATAAGAAAATGAA
>JAFYQA010000042.1 GCA_017547315.1 Roseburia sp.
TTTAATCCACCACGACTTACATATTTTAATGTATTGCCTTTTATCTCAATCTCTACGCTTTCATCAAACATAGTTCCGGCTTTGTCTTCTCTGTTGTTATTGATAAAGACATTCCCTTCCATAATCATTGCTTTTGCCTTTTCTCTAGAAGGTGCCAAACCTTTTTGTACCAAAAGTATATCTAATCTTTCCTTCATAAATCCCAATTCTCCATGGATTATTTTCTCATAGCATCTGACAGCAACTGTCCGATGCCTCTATGTGTAACAAATTATTTTTCAAGTTTCTCATACACTTCAATCGTACGATTCGTGACACTCGCTGCATCTATCCCCACCTCTTTACGGAGAATATCAACATTACCATGCTCCACGTAATCATCCGGAATCGCAATATTTAACACTCTAATTGTACGATTTTCTGTCTGATGATAATACTCTGTCACATGTTCACCCATGCCACCATTTATCACGTTTTCTTCCATCGTAACAATCAACTTGTGTCCTGCCGTTAGTGCATCTAAAGTCTCTGTATCTAATGGTTTTGCAAAACGAGCATTTATCAAACTACATGCATATCCTTTTTCTTTCAGTGCATCCCTAACCGCTTCTGCAATCTTCACCATAGAACCTAACGCAAATAACACAATCTCTGATTCTTTATATATCCATTCGCTCTTACCAAATACAATCGGTTCGCGATAGTCCTGCAGACCATCATAAGCTTCGCCTCTTGGATAACGAATCGCAATCGGCGAAGAAAAATCTACTGCAAACTTCACCATATCAGAAAGTTCCCATTTATTCTTAGGAGCCATAATGGTCATATTCGGTATCGTCGACAAATAAGAAATATCAAAAATACCCTGATGTGTCTCCCCATCACTCCCAACTAAACCTGCTCTATCAATAGCAAATACTACCGGCAAATTCTGGATACACACATCATGCAATACCTGATCATAAGCTCTCTGTAAAAACGAAGAATACACCGCAAAAATCGGTTTTAATCCTGCCGCTGCAAGTCCTGCCGCAAATGTAACTGCATGTTCTTCTGCGATTCCCACATCAAAGAAACGGTCTGGGAACATATTATGGAAACGCTTTAGTCCCGTTCCATCTGCCATTGCCGCCGTTACGGCCACTACTTTTTCATCCCGATCACCGAGCTTTCTCATAACCGTTGAGAACACATCCGTATAGTTCGATTTAATACGTTTTTTCGTTGGCAAACCTGTCTCAATATCAAATGGCTCTGTACCATGGAAACGTGCCGGATGACGTTCTGCCGGAGCATATCCCGCACCTTTATGTGTCAAAACATGCACCAAAACAGGTCCTTCCACATTCATAGCCTCTTTTAATAATTTTTCAATTCCTTTTAAGTCTCCGCCGTCTACCGGACCAAGGTACATAATTCCCATATCTTCAAATAACATACCAGGTATCAAAAACTGTTTGATACCACTTTTAGTCTTACGGATACGTTTAACCATACGGTCGCCATAAACTGGAATCTTATTCAGTGAATTCAAAACATTATTTTTCAAATCTAAATATGCATCCGCTGTTCGAAATCCTGCTAAATAAGAAGACATTCCGCCCACATTTTCAGAAATAGACATATTATTATCATTTAACACGATGATAAAATTACTTTTTAAAGCAGCTGCATTGTTCATCGCTTCAAATGCCATACCACCTGTTAAAGCACCATCACCAATAACGGACACTACCTTGTAGTCCTCTCCTAAGATTTCTCTCGCATGGGCATAACCTAACCCTGCGGAAACAGAAGTCGAACTGTGTCCAGTATCAAAACTGTCACATTCACTCTCTTTTCTCTTTGGAAAGCCGCTCATACCGCCATATTTACGCAGCTCATCAAATCCTTCTTTTCTGCCCGTTAAAAGTTTATGTGTATAAGACTGGTGACCAACATCCCAGATAATTTTATCCTTTGGCAAATCCAATGCCAAATGAAGCGCCATAGTAAGCTCTACTACACCTAAATTAGATGCTAAATGTCCACCTGTCACAGATATTTTATTTATTAAAAATTCTCGAATCTCATCTGCTAAGATTTTGAGTTCTTCGTCAGTAAGATTCTTGATATCATTCGGTTTATTAATCTTTTCTAATACCATGCTTTGGTACCTCTGCTCAAAAAATGTAATCCGTTACTGCTCACTTCGTTCTCAGTAACAAGTCAAAATCCATTAAAAATTGCTCCGCAATGGGATTTTGACTTGCATAATATACGTTTTCTCACGTACTTAGCAGTAAATGCTAAGTACTGTGTAAACAATAAATGTAATCCTACTTCTCTCGCGCAACTAAGTATAGTAATAATTCATTTAAAAATTCATTTTTCCCTGCAAGAGAATTCATATGTGCAATTGCCTGTTCTGTAATAGCCGCAACATCTTCTTTGGCTTTTTCTAAACCTTCAAAGGTCACATATGTAAACTTTTGGTTCTTCTCATCACTACCGATTGGTTTTCCCAATACTTCAGCCGTACTGGTTACATCTAAGATATCGTCCTGAATCTGGAATGCCAGACCGATTTCACCAGCTACTTTTTCGACAATCTGCTGTCCATTTTCATCCGCACCTGCTAAAATCGCACCAATCATCATTGAAGATTCCATCAACGCACCTGTTTTCAAACGATAAATAAAATCTAGCTTCTCTTTCGTCATATCAGATGTACCTTCCGACTGGATATCTACAACCTGACCACCAATCATACCATAAATGCCGGCTTTCTTTGCCAATACCTGTAATGCCTTACCGATATTTTTATTATCCGGCTCCATATCAAATGCTTTTAATGCTGTCTCAAAGGCAAAGTTAAGCAGTGCATCTCCTGCTAAAATACCCATTGCCTCGCCATATACGGCATGCGTTGTTTTTTTACCTCTACGGTATTCGTCATTGTCCATGGCTGGAAGATCATCATGCACCAAAGAGTATGTATGAATCATCTCAATCGCCGCCATAAATGGTTCTACCACCTTAGAAGTACCACCAAACAAACGATAAGTCTCTAACATCAGCATCGGACGAATTCTTTTCCCGCCAGCTAAA
>JAFYQA010000043.1 GCA_017547315.1 Roseburia sp.
CAATAATGATGATTGCTACGGTTACTTTTCTTCTCATATTAGAATTCTCATTCCTCGGTTACTTGTTTCTTATTCAATATTACTAATACTTCTTCTATATGCTCAAAGTCTACTGCAGGTCGTATTGTTCCTGAACGTGTCAGATTATTGGAATCGGTATTAATCTCGCTGATGTATCCAATTAGAATCCCTTGCTGATAATCATACGAAACATAAGAAGTTACTACCGGATCTCCCACCTGCACTTTATTCTCGCGGTCATTTAATCCACTGAATTCAATAGCCATGCTGTCTGTCATTTTTTGCAGACTTCCATTTACGATAATATTATCAGAAGTAGTAAGTACCATACCACTAACGCTGCTGGTATCACTAATAATCGCTTTTACTTTCGCATAATTTGGACCTACATCTGTAATAATACCAACCAGACCGCTTCCTGCTATTACGTTCATGTGAACTTCGATACCGTCGTTAGAACCTTTATCAATCGTAAAAGTATGAAACCAGTTGCCAGCATCTTTACCGATAACGTTAGCTGCTACTTTTTCATAGCTTGGATATTTCTGATCTAAATCATATAATTCACGAAGATTTTCTAACTCATAACGTTCCAGTTTAATCGTATTTAGTTCTACTGTTAGTTCTTCCACCTGTTTTTTTAATTCTTCGTTTTCTGCCATTACAACGCTTAAACTTTCAAGCTTATCAGCCTGTTTTGTTACCCAGCTTCCCACCTGATTAATACCATTCTGCATTGGTATAAAAACATAACCGGCTACCGTATTTAACGGTCCGCCGGATATATTAAATGTAAAACTAAGCAATATGGCTGATATACATACACCGGTCAGTATCAATAGCAGATACTTTGATGAAAGACTTTTCTTGGTTTTACGTTTTTTCATAGATGTCCTCTATTTTTATTTTAAAATCTTATTTCTCATGCTAAACGCAAGATGTTTAAACTTGTTATCAGACACAATTTTCACAAGACCGCGAACTACACATTCTTCTGGTTCTTCACAAGTATTGATTTTAATACCAGTAATTTCTTTGAAAAGTACGTCGATATCATGAATCTGAGAACCACCACCTGTAATATAAATACCAGAGTGAATAATATCTTTTGCTAATTCTGGTGGAGTCTTTTCGAGAATTAATTTAATAGCATTACAAATAGTATTTAAATTATCCTTAATTGCTTCATAAATAACTTCACCGGAAATCTCCATCTCAATAGGAAGACCGCTTACTACGTCTCTACCAACGATTACCATAGTATCTTTATTACCTGGAACACCGGAACCCAATCTTTCTTTTAAAGACTGAGCTGTCTTCTGACCAATAACAAGATTATATTTACGTTTTACAAAAGTAATAATTGATTCATCAATTCTGTTACCGCCGAAATGAAGCAATTCACTAAGTACAAGACCGCCAAGTGAAATTACTGAAATCTCTGTAGTATCAGCACCAAGGTCTACTACCATGATACCTGTCGGTTCATTTACATCTAAACCAAGACCTACTGCATCAGCAATCGGTTTTTCACAAAGTAATACACTTTTTGCTTTTAATTTACTCTTAAAGAATATGTCAAAGAAAGCACGTTTTTCAACATCGGTAATATCTGTTGGTACTGCAACGATAAATTCTGCTCCTCTTAATTTACCTTTCGCATGGCTTTCTAAAAATTCCTGTAATACATTCTGTAAAATATCAAAATCTGCAATCACACCTGTGCTTACCGGAAATTTAACATTGATGGACTCCGGTGCTTTCTCGTACATTGCATATGCTGAATTACCATAAGCATAAATCTGATTTTTATTAACCAATGCAACGGTATTCTTTTCATTAAGTATTTTATTGGTAGCTTTACAATATACTTTCATATTGCAGGTACCAAGGTCGATTCCGTAAATGTTATTATTCATGTCTTTCTCCCTAATTTTCTAAAGTAATCCGGCCTCTCTGTAACTATAATAATTATGGTCTCCAATAACAATATGATCCGATAATGGAATGCCTAACATCTGTCCACATTCTGCAATGCGTTTTGTTACTTCGTTATCTGCGCCAGATGGAATAGATAAGCCGCTTGGATGATTGTGAAGTAAAACAATGTGTACCGCTTGCTTCTTTAGTGCGGTCAGAAATATCTCACGTGGCGGGACAATCGAACTGTTTACGCTTCCCTTAGAGATTACTTCTTCTGCCAGTAATCTGCACTTACTGTCAAACATACATAACACGAGTAATTCCTGTGTCTCATGCCGTAGTTTCTCCATAAAGTACCTGGCAATGGACTCCGCATCCCGCAATGATATATGTTCTATATATCGGGTTGCAGTAATTCGATTAGACAATTCGGCAATGCATTTAAGCTGTATGGCTTTTACTTTCCCAATCCCTTTTAAACGAATCATCTCTTCATAAGATACGTCAAAAAGATTCATAAGATTATGATTTTTCTGATTTAGAAAATTCTGTGCAACCTCTATGGATTTCAATCCATTGGTGCCAGACTTAATAATCACCGCCAACAACTCTGCATCACTCAGATGTTCCGGACCATAATTTAAAAATTTTTCATATGGTTTCTCAGAATCCGGTAATTCTTTAATTGTTAAATGTTGTGTCATAACTCTCCTTCTACTTTCCCCAGAGAACTATGTCACCTTATATTCTACCATAATTAGTCGATATTAACAAGATTTCGTTCCTTAAGTTTTTGTAAAGCCATAAGGATTCCGAGTTTTGCGTGATACCAGGTCAAACCACCCTGAAAATACACAGAATATGGCGGTTTCACAGGACCATCCGCACTTAATTCAATAGACGAACCCTGTACGAAAGCACCTGCCGCCATGATAACATTGCTGTCATATCCCGGCATTGCCCATGGTTCTGGTGTTACATAGCTATCTACCGGTGCTGCAGCCTGAATGCCCTCGCAGAAAGCAATCATTGCATCTTCGTTATGGAAGGTAACTGCCTGAATGATATCATGTCTGGATTCCGTTCCGTTTGGAATTACGTCAAAACCTAAATCTTCAAAAATATTTGCGGCAAAAATCGCACCTTTTAATGCACCGCTAACGACAGTCGGGCTTAAGAACAATCCCTGATAGAAGGACTGGATAACGCCTAATGATGCACCAACTTCTTTTCCAAGTCCCGGTGAAGTCAAACGATATGCTGCGTTCTCTACACATTCTTTTTTACCAACGATATAGCCACCAATTGGAGCAAGACCACCGCCCGGATTCTTAATTAAAGAGCCAACGATCATGTCTGCACCAACTTCTAATGGCTCCTTCTCTTCTACAAATTCACCGTAGCAGTTGTCAACCATACAGATGATGTTAGGATTGATACTTTTTACAAATGCTACTAATTCGCCAATCTGCTTTACAGAGAATGTTGGGCGTGTTGCATAGCCCTTAGAACGCTGGATTGTCACTAATTTTGTACGCTCGTTGATAGCGTTTTTGATACCTTCGTAATCAAATGTGCCGTCCGGTAACAAGTCTACCTGACTGTAAGTGATACCGTACTCTGCTAAAGAGCCTTTAGATGGGCGGATACCGATTACTTCTTCTAAGGTATCGTATGGTTTGCCGACAGGAGATAAAAGCTCATCACCTGGTCTTAAATTGGACATTAGTGCCAATGCTAAAGCGTGCGTTCCACAGGTAATCTGTGGTCGTACTAATGCGTCCTCACCTTTGAAGCAGGAAGCATATACTTTTTCCAAGGTATCTCTACCCATATCATTATAACCGTATCCTGATGTGCTGTTAAAACATTCTGCACTTACACGATTTTCCTGCATGGCGCGGAGCACCTTCATCTGATTATATTCTGCACGTTCATCGATTTCTTTGAAACGATCTTTTAAACGTTCTTCGATTTTTGCGCCGTAACGGTATACTTCTTCGGAAATACCGAGGTTTTTATACTGTTCGATTAACATTTCACTCATTTGTATTCACTCCTATTGTTCTTATTATTTTCAAGATGTATCTATTCAATACCTTTCATCATTAGATATGCTTATGATTTATCGGAAATGATGCCTTTATTTTTAAGCACTTCTATCATTTCATTTAGAATATCTTCTTCTGAATGATTATGTTCTTGTTTGTCGAACCAGATAACGTCACTTTCGCGTCTAAACCAAGTCAATTGGCGCTTCGCAAAGTGTCTGGTCTCTCGCTTGATGATATAAATAGCTTCTTCTAAAGTGATTTTGCCATCAAGATAGTCTAAAAGCTCTTTATATCCCAAGCCCTGCATAGACACCATCTCACGGTGATAGCCCATGTCTTTTAATTTTTGCACTTCATCAACCAGACCTTTTTCTACCATAATGTCTACACGTTTGTCAATGCGTTCGTATAATTTTGCTCTGTCATCTGTCAGTACAAAATAAGCGAAATTATATGGTGACTCTTTCTGACGCTCTGTCTCATTATGATCTGAAATCTTAGTCCCAGTCAAATGATAGAACTCTAACGCACGAATAACACGCTTGATATTATTGGCATGAATTGCTTCTGCTGATTCAGGATCTACTTCCCGTAACATCGCATGAAGGTGTTCTGCCCCCATTTCCTGTGCCAATTTTTCTAATTCTTCACGATATTCAGTATTGGCATCCTGTTTTGAAAAATCAATATCATAAAGTACTGCCTGAATGTAAAAGCCTGTGCCACCTACCAAAACCGGAACTTTTCCTTCTGCATAAATCTCTTCTAGGCACTCCTTGGCACGCTCTGTAAAACGCGCTACATGGAACTCTTCGTCTGGTTCAAATTCATCTACCAGATAATGCTTTACGCCATCCATTTCTTCAGGCATGATTTTTGCGGAACCGATGTCCATGTGTTTGTACACCTGCATAGAATCCGCTGATATGATGGAACCATTCACTGCTTTGGCAAGGGCAATGGAAAGTGCCGTCTTGCCGACTGCGGTTGGTCCGGTTAGTACGATAAAGGGTTTCTTTGTCATAAAATTTCACTCCTAAAAACGACTTATTCACCGCATTATTTCCTGTTTCATTTGCAGTGACTTAGAATATTTTACAATTCATTATACGATACGCTTAAACTTCTTTTCTATTTCATATTTTGTCATAGAAATGATAGTTGGTCTGCCATGCGGACACTGGTATGGATTCTCCAATGTCAGCAACGTATCAATCAAATGTGTCGCTTCTTCTAACGATAAACGGTTGTGTCCTTTTACCGCTGCTTTACAGGACATGGATGCGACTTTTTCCATGATTAAAATCGGTGCTTGTTCACCGCTAATGTTCGCAAAATCATCCAACATATCAATGAACATAGACTTCATGTCTACATCCGAGAAATCTGCCGGAATTGCAGTAATTGCGTATTCTTTTCCACCAAAAGGCTCAATTTCATAGCCAAAATTTGCGATTTCTTTCTCATACTTTTTCAACATCGCTACTTCTTCGTTATCTAAAGTCAAGATGATTGGTGGACTGATTGCCTGAGAATCGAAGGATTTGTCCTTTAATTTTTCCATCGTCTGCTCATAGAGCACCTTTTCATGCGCTGCATGTTGGTCAATGATGAAAAGTTTCTCTTCGTACTCAATTAACCAATAGGTATCGAAGAGCTGACCAATAATTTTATGCTTTTTACGGGCTGACTCCGTTAAAAATCCTGTATCTAAGGCATCTAATTGCTGCTGTTCATAAACTTCTGGAATTTGTGATTCCGTAGGCTGTGCTTGCTCTTTAGCCCCTGTAACTTCAGTTTCTTTTATTTCATTTTCTGTCTGAATTTCTTGTTCTCTTGGAAGCTGGGTTCTTTCTTCCCTAATTTCATGTACTGTGTTCTTACCCTGTGCGTTTGGGAAAAGATCAACTTTTACTTCAACATTCTGTGCTTTGATAGCCGCCTCTGCAGGACGCTTTGCAAGGCGTTCGAATACACTGTTTGCCGAACTACTTGAGACATTATTTGCACTGTTAGTTTCAGGGCTGCTTTGAGCATTTTTATTTTCAAATCCAGATCTTTCACGCACCATATCTGGATATTTACGTTCATACGGGCTGTCTACGGATACTGATTTTCTGATATCGTTAATCTTGCGCTCATTCAGGAATGAAGCTGATATATTTGCACTTTTTCCACTCAGACTTTCAATTCTATTGTTTGTCGGTCTGGTTCCCGTTTGGCTAACATTTTCCGGTCTCGTTTCACTTAAACGGCGTACTTCGAATGGTTCTGGTGCATTTTTTACGATTTCACGTGTTTCCGGTTTCTTTTCTTCTTTAACCGGTACCTGCTGAATGAATTCTTTATGTGTCAACGCATTGCGGATAATCTCATACAATGATTTATAAATCACTTCATTTTGTGTAAAACGTAACTCCATCTTCGTCGGATGCACATTTACATCAATCAGTTCGCTATTCATACTGATGTAAAGCACACAGAATGGATACTGATGCTGCATCATAAAGCCTTTGTAACCCTCTTCAATCGCTTTGGATAACAATGCACTCTTAATATAACGTCCATTAATAAAGTAATTCTCATAATTACGATTTCCGCGGGAAACGTTCGGTTTTCCGATAAAACCATCTATCTCAAAAAGTTCTGTTTTCTGCTTAATTTCAATCAAAGATGATGTGATGTCACGTCCGAAAACATGATAAATCAAGTCTTTTTTATTGCCATTTCCTGAAGTATGCAGCTTGGTCTGTCCATTATTAATGAACTTAAAAGATACATTCGGGTGCGATAACGCCATACGTTCCATCAAATCTGCGATATATCCGCCTTCAGTCTGTGCAGTTTTTAAAAACTTACGTCTAGCCGGTGTGTTGAAGAACAGATTTTTCACCAAGAAAGTTGTACCTTCCGGTGCGCCGATTTCTTCACATGCAATTTCCTTGGAACCTTCGATTACATATCTGGTTCCAGTCAAATCCCCATATGTTTTTGTGATCAATTCTACCTGTGCAACCGCCGCGATACTAGAAAGCGCCTCACCTCTAAAACCAAGGGATGAAACACTTAGTAAATCCTCTACGCACTTGATTTTACTGGTAGAATGGCGCAAAAATGCCAATGGAATCTGATTCTTTTCAATACCACAGCCATTGTCTGTGATACGAATGAACGAAATTCCACCTTCTTTAATTTCTACTGTCACTGCCGTTGCTTTGGCATCAATCGCATTCTCCACCAACTCTTTTACCACGGATGATGGGCGTTCTACTACCTCACCGGCTGCTATTTTATCAATTGTTGCCTGATTTAATAACTGAATTGTAGGCATAAATTTTCCTCTCATTTACTAATTTTGTTTTTCAAACAAATTATATTTTTGAATTTTAATACATGAATGATTCTCAAACGTAAACTGTACAATCCAAGGCATCAGACCACGGATTTCTTC
>JAFYQA010000044.1 GCA_017547315.1 Roseburia sp.
ACAATTGTACATGCAAGTAATGCAAGAGAAGGTATTAAATTCACTTCTCCGGCATCTTATAAATCGATTATTTGTGTACGAAGAATATTCTAAAATACGACATAGAGGAAAAGGAAGGCGTTATGGCTTTCCTTTTTTTCGTCTTATAATCAACAAAGGGAATGTTGTGCGACAATTTGTCTATACTATTTGAAAATTCAGTGGCAGTGTTAAAACTGGAAATTGTGTCAAGTATGCAAGATGCACAAAAAATATGAAATTTGGAAGAAAGTTAAAAAAGTATATGGGGATAAGTTTAAAAGTTATCCACGCCAAAAAAGCCCGAAAAATCGAAAAAAATGAGTTATACACGGAGTTATCCACGTTATCCACAAAATAGAACGTGGAAAAAGTGGTTTACATAGTATCAAAAACAGAATATATGTTTTGTGAAGAAATAATAAAGTTGCTGTTTTTTAAGAAAATTTGAAAAAAAAGCTTGCAATTTTAAAATTGAAAAAAAGGAATAAAAAGAACGAAAATGTCTGACAAATATAAACAATTTAGGAAAAGAGGACATCTTGAAAAGAAAATGTATTTCTGATATACTACCTGCGGGTATTTTGGATGTAAATTATTATGAAGTGAGAGGGATGCGGTATGCAGCGTTTTATTACAAAGAAGAGTCCGCTTCGGGACTATATTCTAATTATAGTGGGAACAGGAATTTTAGCATTTGCCATTCAATGTATGTTTGATCCGGTTGGATTAGTAACTGGAGGATTTACCGGTTTGGCGATTATTGTGAAGGTTATGACGCAGGGAATTATCCCGGGCGGTATGCCACTATGGCTGACGAATATTTTGTTAAACGTACCTGTATTTGCTTTAGCTTATAAGGTAAAAGGGAAAACATTTATTTTTCGTACAGCAATTGGTACGTTCCTTTTATCGGCATGGCTGTATGTGATACCAGTAATTGATTTATCTCACGGAGATTACTTTTTGGCATCTATATTCGGTGGTGCACTTGCAGGATTAGGAATTGGATTGATTCTCTTGTCAAAATCTACAACAGGTGGTACCGATATGGTGGCGACCATTATCCAGCATTATGTGAAGCATTATTCGATTGTGCAGATTTTACAGATATTAGATGGTTTGATTGTGTTAGTGGGATTATATGTGTTTGGACTCTATGCCGGACTTTATTCGATTATTGCGATTATTGTGTCTACAAAAGTATCGGATATGGTTATGGAAGGTTTCAAATTCTCTAAGGCGGCCTTTATTATTACAGATAAACATGAGATTATTGCTAAGCGGATTTTAACGGATTTGGACAGAGGTGTAACTGGACTTTACGCGAAGGGAATGTATTCTGGTACAGATAAGTGTATGCTTTACTGTGTAGTATCTCAGAAGGAAATTGTTGGTGTAAAGGAACTTGTGGCAGAGGTTGATCCTCATGCTTTTGTAATTGTATCAGATGCAAGGGAAGTTTTTGGGGAAGGATTTTTGGAATACACCCACGAAGAATAAAAATTATTGAGGAAATGCATAAAAAAATGTGCATTTCCTCTTTCTTTTTATAGCGTTTTGCATTAAAATGTAAGTTAGGTATTTATATTTGCGATAAAAAAAGATGATTTTTTTTGTGAAAGTTGCCGGTAGGCGACTAAAAGGAGCGAAACCATGATATCAAACCAAATACTTCAGAACACAATTGATGGATTAAAAGGAATTACAAGGATTGACCTGTGCATTATTGATGTAGAGGGTAAAGTTCTAGCGGCGACGTTTAACGAAGCAGATAAGTACATTGAGCCAGCGTTGGCTTTTGTAGCGTCACCGGCAGATAGCCAGGTAGTAAATGGATGCCAATTTTTCAAAGTTTTTGATGAGCATCAGTTAGAATATATTCTTCTGGCGAATGGGGACAGCGACGATGTATATATGGTGGGAAAAATTGCCGGTTTCCAAATCCAGAACCTTTTGGTAGCATATAAAGAGCGTTTTGATAAAGATAATTTTATCAAGAACCTTCTTTTGGACAACTTGTTATTAGTAGATATTTATAACCGTGCGAAGAAATTGCATATTGACACGGAAGTGCGTCGTGTGGTATTTATCGTAGAAACGAATCGTGAGAAAGATGGTAACGAATTAGAAAAGATTCGTGGTATCTTTGGCGGCAAAACAAAAGATTTTGTGACTGCAGTAGATGAGAAAAATATTATTGTAGTACGAGAAGTAGCTGACCATGAGAGTTATGAGGACTTAGATAAGACAGCTGAGAGTATTGTGAATTTGTTCCGTCAGGATGCAGAAGCGAATGTGCATGTTGCGTATGGTACGATTGTGAACGAGATTAAAGAAGTATCCCGTTCTTATAAAGAAGCAAGAATGGCATTAGATGTAGGCAGAATTTTCTTTGAGGAGAATGATGTGATTGCTTACTCTACTCTTGGCATCGGTCGTTTGATTTACCAGCTTCCGATTCCGTTATGTAAGATGTTTATTAAGGAGATTTTTGATGGCAGATCGCCGGATGATTTTGACGAAGAGACACTTACTACTATTACAAAGTTCTTCGAGAACAGTCTGAATGTTTCAGAGACATCCAGACAGCTTTATATCCATAGAAATACCCTGGTATATAGATTAGACAAATTGCAGAAATCTACAGGGTTAGATTTGCGTGTGTTTGAAGATGCCATTACGTTTAAGATTGCGTTGATGGTTGTAAAATACATGAAGTATATGGAATCATTGGATTACTAAAAGTTAGGAGGTAAAATTCCTCTGCTCACCATGGAGGTAAAACTCTGTCGGCAGAGTTGCATTTTGCTTCGCAAAACAAGGAGGAATAATGATTAGCTTAGAACATGTAAGTAAATCATATGCGGCTGGAATTCCAGCATTGAATGATGTAGATATCGAGATAGAGGATGGTGAATTTGTATTTATCGTGGGCGACAGTGGTTCTGGAAAGTCTACGTTAATCAAATTACTGTTAAAAGAGCTTGACCCAACAGAGGGTACGATTTCTGTGAATGGACACAGACTAAATAAATTGAAAAGACGTCATATTCCAAAATTTCGTAGAGATATTGGCGTAGTGTTTCAGGACTTCCGTCTCTTAGAGGACAGGAATGTATATGAGAATGTGGCATTTGCGCAGCGTGTAATAGGCGAGTCAACTCGTACGATTAAGAAAAATGTGCCGGCGATGTTGTCTATGGTGGGACTTGCTGCAAAGTATCGTTCTTTTCCACGTCAGTTATCTGGTGGTGAGCAGCAGCGTGTAGCGATTGCGAGAGCGCTGATTAATCAGCCACATATTTTACTGGCCGATGAACCGACCGGTAACTTAGATAATAATAATGCATGGGAAACGATGAAGCTCTTAGAAGAGATTAATGGTAAGGGGACAACCGTTATTGTTGTTACTCATAATATGGAAATCGTGAAAGCGATGAATAAACGTGTCATCACTATTAATAAGGGTGTAGTTGTCAGTGACGAGAAAGGTGGTGGCAGCGATGAGGATTAGTACATTTTTTTATACGATTAAACAGGGATTAAAGAGTATTTGGCGTAATAAGATGTTCTCGCTTGCTTCCGTTGCAACTATGACGGCATGTATCTTTTTATTTGGTTTGTTTTATATTATTGTAACTAATTTTCATTCTATGGTAAAAGAGGCAGAGTCAGGAGTTGCAGTTACAGTACTTTTTGATGAAGGAATTTCTGAGGAACGTATCGAGGAAATCGGTGATTTGATTCGTGCAAGAGTAGAAGTGTCGAGCATAGAGTTTACTTCGCCGGAAGAAGCATGGGAAAGTTTTAAAGACGTTTATTTTAATGGGAATGAAGCGGTTGCAGAAAGTTTTGCGAATGATAATCCACTTGCGAACTCTGCGAGTTATTCGATTTATATGAACGATATTTCTATGCAGAAGACGCTGGTTACTTATTTGAATTCTGTTGAAGGTATTCGCCAGGTAAATCAGTCAGAGACAGTAGCTAATACGTTATCTGATTTTAATACATTGCTGGGATATATTTCAGCGGGTATTATTTTGATTTTGTTAGGTGTTGCGATTTTCTTGATCAGCAATACGATTATGGTGGGAATTTCTGTTCGTAAAGAAGAGATTGCTATTATGAAATTAATTGGTGCAACAGATTATATTGTGCGTGCACCGTTTGTAGTTGAAGGTGTTGTAATAGGAGTAATTGGAGCTGCTATTCCACTTGGAATTCTCTATGTATTATATGGTGAGATTGTTGCCTATGTTTCAGCGAATTTCAATTTTATCGGAAGTATGATGCAGTTTTTATCAGCGCAGGAAGTTTTCAAGACATTACTTCCAATTGGTATGATTTTAGGCGTTGGTATCGGTTATCTCGGAAGTCATATTACAACGAGAAAGCATTTGAAAGTATAATTTTAGAGGTATATGAAAAAGAAAAGATTTTTAAAGAGGGTAGTAGCTACTGTGATGGTGCTCTTGTTAGGGGTTACCATGACAGTTCATGCCTCCGCTACGTCTAAAAAACCGGATAATTCGACTCTTTCTGATGCGCAAAAAGAATTGGACGAATTAAAGGAACAGTTAGATAAGGCAGAGGATATCGTAGATGATTTAAAAGATTCTCAAAGTGATGTAAAGGGAAAGATATCAAAACTCAATAAAAGTATGATAACTATTTCCGCTAAGATTACAGAGCTAGAGAATATGTTGATTGCGAAAAATGAAGAGATTGTTCAGACACAGGAACAGTTAGTAGTGGCGCAGGATACAGCAGATAAGCAGTATGAAGATATGAAGCTTCGTATCCGCTATATGTATGAGAATGGACAGTCTTCTTATTTGGAATCATTTTTAGCAGCGGATAATTTGGCGGAGTTTTTGAATTCAGCCGAATACATCAATCAGATTCAGAAATATGACCGTCAGAAGTTAGAAGAGTACAAGAACACGGTTGCAGAAATTGAAGCATTTGAGATACAGTTAGAAGAAGAGCGCACAGAACTTGAGACGATGAAAAGTGATGTGGAGCGCGAAAAGAAGCATATCGCTAGTGTAATAGCACAGCGAGAAGACGAATTGGCTACGATTAAAGCGGACTTGGATGAAGCGCAGGATGAGGCAGATTTAATTGCAGCAGAAGTACAGGCGCAGGAAGAAGTTATAGCGGAGATTATCCGTGTTTTATTAGAGAATGGTGGCAGTTTGGGAGATGCTTATGCAGGCAGTTTCACTTGGCCGGTTCCGGCAAGTAAGCGTGTTACAAGTGATTTCGGACCTAGAAAATCACCGACAGCAGGAGCATCGTCAAATCATAAAGGTATCGATATTGGGGCATCTAAGGGTTCTGATATTGTAGCGGTAGCACCGGGTAAGGTTATTATTTCCAGATATAGTAGTTCTGCGGGATATTATATTTCTATTGACCATGGTGGAGGACTTTGTACCGTATATATGCATTGTTCGAAGTTGTTGGTGGATGTAGGAGATGTAGTTGCCGGTGGCGAATTAATTGCAAAAGTAGGAAGTACTGGTATTTCTACTGGACCTCACCTACATTTTGGTGTATCATTAAACGGAACTTATGTAAGTCCATGGGGATATTTAACCAGACCATAGATTCCGAGATAATTTATAGTTTATAGAATCCCTGTTATGTTATATAGCAGGGATTTTTTAATTCATAGGAAATTCCTTGTTATGATAAGTAGTGAACGCTTATGACTTTCCTATGGAATAAAAACACTCCGTGAGGGATGCACAGCTCACGGAATGGAAGTTTATTGCTTTGCAATACCACTCGTGTGCAAAGAATCTCGCAAAATAAGATTCTTTATTATATCCCGCGATAATAAGATAAGGATAGGGGGATTAGAAAATGGACTATCAAAATAATAATTATCATGAAGAGCTTGATATGTGGCAGCAGGAACCACCACAAAGACCCAAAAGCAGAATCGGTTTAGGAATCGTAATAGGGGCATTTGTAGCAATTTTCGTCGTGGGTCTGGCACTTGGCATTACCTGTATGGCGACAGGGACGCAGATTGTGTTTGCAAGACGAGGTGTCAGTCAGGCAAGTGCACAGAACGAGGAGATAAATCTGATTTTAGACGAAGATGCAATTAATAAAATAAATGAGTTGGCGGCATATACCAAAGTATACTACTATAATGATGCCAATCTGGAAGATATGCAGGACAGTATGTATGAAGGTTTGATAGAAGGGCTTGGCGACCGCTATTCTGTATATTATAACGAAGAGGATTATACAGAATTACAGCTTAGCACAACTGGAAAATATTATGGAATTGGTGCAGGATTGTCACAGGATTTGAAGACAATGGTTGTGTCTATTTCGAAGGTTTACAAAGGTACACCATCAGAAGAGGCCGGATTGAAGAATGAAGATATTATTTTGTCTGTTGAGGATATCGATGCAACCAGTATGGAAGTGTCTGAATTAGTAAAGCATATTCGAGGCGAAGAGGGGACATTGGTACATTTGGAGATTTATCGTCCAAGTACGGATGAATATTTATCATTTGATGTGATGCGTGCAGATATTACGCTTCCAAGTGTAGATTATGCGATGTTGGAAAACAACATCGGCTATATTGTAATTGATTCTTTTGAGACGGATACTGCACATCAGTTTGAGATGGCAGTAGAGGATTTGATGTCACAAGGGATGCGGGCGGTGATTTTTGATGTTCGCTATAATCCAGGCGGAATGGTAAGTTCTGTTGTGGAAATCTTAGATAAGATTTTACCAGAAGGATTGCTTGTTTATATTGAGGATAAAATTGGAAATCGCCAAGATTATACTTCGGACAACACAGAATATATGAATATACCGATTGCGGTACTGATTAATGAAGACAGTGCCAGTGCGTCAGAGATTTTTGCTGGAGCGATTAAAGATTATGAATATGGTACATTGATTGGCACGACTACCTATGGAAAGGGTATTGTACAGACGATTTTTCCATTACAAGATGGGGATGCAATAAAACTTACCACTGCGAAGTATTTTACGCCGAGTGGTAATTATATTCATGAAGTAGGTATTGAGCCGGATATTGTGTTGGAATATGAATATCTGAATCCGGAAGGTGAAGTGTACGAGAGACAGTATGATAATCAGCTTTTAAAGGCTGTTGAAGTATTGGAAGCAGAACTTGCAGTAGAATAAAGGCTGCAGTTTAATTTAGTAGCGAAGCATTTGCTGGTTTGCTGTATAAAAAGTGATTTAGTAGAAGATTTACAAAAAAAGTTTGCGTATTTTACGTAAAATAATTACAATCAAGATATAAAAATGGAAAGAGGTGATACTGTGGTAGAACTTGATCAGTTCAAAGTTACATTGAATACTTATAGAGAACCGCTGCAGGAAGTGAGGGATTCACTTTGACCTGGTAAATAAAGAGCAGCGTATCCAGGAACTTGAACGTGAAATGGAGGCCGGAGATTTTTGGAATGATCCGGTAGTTTCACAGAATAAAATGAAAGAATTAAAAAGTATGAAGGACGATGTTGCAACGTATGAAAAACTTGCAACACAGTTTGATGATATTGCGACCCTGATTGAGATGGGATATGAAGAAAACGACGAGAGTTTGATTCCGGAAATCGAAGCAGAGTTGCAGGAGTTTATTGATACGTACGAGGCTATCCGTATCAAGACACTGCTTTCCGGTGAGTATGATAAAGATAATGCGATTTTATCGTTACATGCCGGTGCTGGCGGTACAGAGTCTTGTGACTGGGCATCTATGCTTTTCCGTATGTATTCAAGATGGGCGGATGCAAAGGGATTTTCTTTGGAAGTATTAGACTCACTGGACGGGGAAGAAGCTGGAATTAAGTCGATTACCTTCCAGATTAACGGTGAGAATGCGTATGGTTATTTGAAGTCGGAAAAAGGGGTACACCGTCTGGTGCGTATATCACCTTTTAATGCGGCAGGAAAACGTCAGACATCTTTTGTATCCTGTGATGTTATGCCGGACATTGAGGATGATATTGATATCGAGATTAAGGATGATGATATCCGAATTGATACCTATCGCTCTAGTGGTGCAGGCGGTCAGCATATTAATAAGACTTCATCTGCGATTCGTATTACACATTTCCCAACCGGAATTGTAGTACAGTGTCAGAATGAGCGTTCGCAGTTTCAGAACAAGGATAAGGCAATGCAGATGTTAAAGGCAAAGCTTTATTTATTAAAACAGCAGGAGAATATGGAAAAGGCAGCAGGTATCCGAGGCGAGGTAACGGAAATCGGCTGGGGTAACCAGATTCGTTCTTATGTTATGCAGCCATATACGATGGTAAAAGACCATAGAACCGGTGTGGAAAGTGGTAATGTGGACAGCGTTATGGATGGCAAGATTGATTTGTTTATGAATGGATATTTGAAGTGGTTATCATTGGGATGTCCGAAGAATATGAACAGTGACGAAGAGTAATTAGGAGGGGAAACCATGGGAATTATTAAGGCAGTAACAGGTGCGATTGGTCAGGCATTAGCGGATTCATGGCAGGAAGTATTTGAGCCAAATGACATGGGAGAAAGAACCGTTTTTACCGATGGAATTTTGGTGCGCAAAGGGCAGAATGTAAAAGGAACAGATAATACCGTTTCGAATGGTTCTGTGATTCATGTTTATGATAATCAGATGATGTTATTGGTAGATGGTGGTAAGGTTGTGGACTATACAGCGGAGCCGGGCTATTATACAGTAAGCGATTCCTCTATGCCATCTCTGTTTAGCGGTGAGTTTGGGGATAGTTTAAAAGAAGTATTTAATCGTATCAAATTTGGCGGGCAGACACCAGTTGTGCAGAAAGTATATTATATTAATTTGCAGGAAATCAAAGGAATTAAGTTTGGAACCAGAAATCCGATTAATTATTTTGATAGTTTTTATAATGCAGAATTATTTTTAAGAGCGCATGGTACATATTCTGTGAAGATTACCAATCCGTTACAGTTTTATGTAGAAGTGGTTCCAAGAAATGCAGCGCGTGTGGACATCGAACAGATTAATGAACAGTATTTGAATGAATTTTTACAGGCATTGCAGGCAGCGATTAACCAGATGTCTGCGGATGGAACAAGAATTTCCCATGTTACTTCTAAGGCGTTAGAACTTGGAAAATACATGGCAAATATTTTGGACGAAGAATGGTCAAAAATGCGCGGTATGGAAATCCAGGCAGTCGGTCTTGCAAGTATTTCTTATGATGAGGAATCTCAGAGACTCATTAACATGAGAAATGAAGGTGCAATGCTTGGTACGGATTTTAACGTGATGCGTGGTATGGCTGTGAAAAATATTACAGAGGGTATCCGTGATGCCGGTTCGAATAGTGCCGGTGCAATGAATGCTTTTATGGGTGTAGGCATGGGATTAAATAGCATGAATGCCACATTGGGTGGATTGAATTCACTTCAGACGCCAAATGATATGCAGAACATGAATGCAATGTCAGGGATGGCAGCAGGACAGACACCTGCAAGTGGCTGGACCTGTGCATGTGGACAGAATAATACCGGTAAATTCTGCAGCAATTGTGGAACTCCGGCGCCAGCTGCAAAGAAAGCATGGACATGTGAGTGTGGTCAGGTAAATGAAGGTAAATTCTGTACCAACTGTGGAAAACCTGCTCCGGCAGCTTCATGGACCTGCACTTGTGGTGCCGTAAATGAAGGCAAATTCTGCAGTAATTGTGGAAAGGCTAGGGGATAAGAATGGCAGTAATCAGTTTTAAATGTCCGAATTGTGACGGTGAACTGATTTTTGACCCGGCTACTCAAAAATATAAATGTGAATATTGTATTTCAACATTTACACAAGAAGAACTTGATGAAATGACTCCAGAGGAAAGCACCGAGAAAAATCTTGGTGCTTCTTCCGGTTATGAGGAAGAAACTGTTATTGGTACGGATGCCGTAGAGGATGCGGATAATAATGGAAATGACTATGAGAAACGGGAAGATGCAGTGATGTACACATGCCCAAGCTGCGGAGCAGAGATTATTACCGATGCCACTACAGCTGCTACTTTCTGCTATTATTGTCACAATCCGGTTATTTTGAGTGGAAGATTATCCGGTGAATTTTTGCCGGATAAAATTATTCCGTTCGAAATTACAAAAGAGCAGGCTGTAAAACAGTTTCTAGAGTATGTCGGCAAAAAGAAGTTTATACCGAAAGCGTTTTTTAGCAAACAGCAGATTGAGAGTATTACAGGTGTGTATTTCCCTTATTGGAATTATAGCGCTGATGTGGAGAATATCATGCAGGGAGATGCCAGAAATGTGCGAACATGGACAACTGGAGACATCCGTTATACGGAGACGAAGTACTATCATGTCAGTCGTCATGGGGTAGTATCTTTAGAAAATCTTACGGAGAATGCATTACAGAAAGCAAATGCTGAATTGGCACGTGGTGTGATGCCATATAATTTCGAAAAAATGCAAGATTTTAATATGGGATATTTATCTGGATTCATGGCAGAGAAACGTGACATTGAAAAAGACGGCTTGGTGGAAACGATGCAGGGAATGGCAAAAAATTATACCGATAAAATCATGCGTGATACCATTAAGTACAGCCATGTAACGATTGAGAATTCTCAGGTTCGTTTCAGAGGGGAAGATTGGGCATACTGTCTGCTTCCGGTATGGACGATTACATACAAAGGGAAAAACGGTAAGATTTATTACTATTCCATGAATGGTCAGACAGGTGAAGTATGTGGAGAATTGCCGGTTGACCATAAGAAACTTGCGTTGGTAAGTGGCGGTGTGTCTGTGGCGATTTTTATTCTGGGATTGTTAGGAGGGCTCCTGACATGAGAAAGATGATAAAAAAAATAGTGCTGAATAGTCTTTTTGTAATTTTGTTACTGCTACCTGTTACAGCAGGGGCGACCGAAGTAGAATTTATGAATAACGAAGATGCCGTGCATAGTGCGGATGTGCCACAAGAGACAGATGTGAAGCAGCTTGAAACATTAGAAAGTTATGTCTACGATTATGCCGGACTTTTGTCATACGATGAGATTTCGGAACTGGATAGACAGATTACTGATATGAGGGAAAAAACAGATTGGGATATTTTTGCAGTAACGACTTATGATACAGACGGAAAATCATCTGTGGCGTTTGCGGATGATTTTTATGATGCGTGTACTACAGAAGATTCCGACGGTATTCTTGTATTGATTGATATGGATAACCGCGAGATTTATATCTCCACTTCAGGAAAAGCCATTCGTTACCTGACAGATAGCCGCATTGAACGTGTTTTGGATGAAGGGTTTTATTATGTGAGTGATGGGGAATATGCATCCTGCTTATCTGCGATGCTTAGTACGGCTGAGTATTTTTATGATTCTGGCATTCCGCAAGACCAGTATAACTATGATGTGGAGACCGGAGCAGTTTCAGAATACCGTACTCTCACATGGATGGAAGTAGTTCCGGTGCTGTTTTTGGCACTTGGCGTTGGCTTGGTAATCTATATCGTTGTAGTAAAAAGTTATAGCATGAAGGGTGGACGATATGATTATCCATACATGAAGTATGGAAAATTGAATCTTATTGATCAAGAAGATCATTTTATCCGTCAGAATGTGACGCATCAACGTATTCAGACTAACACTGGTGGGCGCAGCGGCGGGCATAGTAGTGGACGCAGTTCTACTCATAGAAGCAGTAGTGGACGTAGTCATGGAGGCGGAGGACGTAGATTTTAAAAAAAGAAGATACGAGGATTATTTTTAGGGGAAAGGATGTAAAAATGCAACGCCTTTCCCTTCAGTTTTATTTATAGAAACCATAAAATTAATTCATACCTAAATACCCGCGAACATATTGATTTACGAACCTCATTGTGATAATATCTTCCGTATGAGAACAAATGTAAGCGAGAGAAAAACACAACGCGATAAACGTACCTCGCAGACATGACGGAGGAGAACAGTTCGATGATAGAAAAAAGTCAGTATTATGTACTGAAAGAAAAGGCTGTGCCGGAAGTATTGCTGAAAGTAATCGAGGCAAAACGACTTTTAGAATCCGGGAAGATTACTTCTGTTCAGGAAGCTACCGAGATGGTGGGAATCAGCAGGAGTTCTTTTTATAAGTATAAAGACGATATTTTTCCTTATCGGGAAACGCAGAAAGGGAAAACAGTTACGATGGTAATGCAGCTTGATGATAAGCCGGGAATTTTATCGGTGGTGTCAAGAGTGCTTGCAGAGCATAAAGTAAATGTATTAACGATTCATCAAAGTATTCCGATTAATGGTATCTCATCTTTGACATTAAGTGCAGATTTACTTCCTGAGTCAGGCGAGTTAGAGGAGATTGTAAATAGCATTGAATCAGAGGCGGGCGTTCATTATGTGAAAGTCTTAGGAAAAGAATAGAAGGGTTGGTAGAGTGATGATTAAAGTAGCAGTTATGGGATTTGGAACCATCGGTTCAGGTGTGGTAGAGGTCCTTTCTATAAATAAAGAGAGTATTGCGAAACGTGTAGGAGATACCATTGAAGTAAAGTATGTATTAGACTTAAGAGACTTTGAAGGTGACCCGATTCAGAGCAAAATCGTACATGATTATAAGACTATTGCAGAAGATCCTGAGGTGTCAATTGTAGTAGAAGCAATGGGCGGTGTAGAACCTGCTTATACATTTGTAAAGGCTATGTTAGAGGCTGGTAAAGATGTGGCGACTTCAAACAAAGCACTGGTTGCAGAAAAGGGTGCAGAACTTTTAGAACTTGCAAAAGCCAAAAACGTGAACTTCCAGTTTGAAGCGAGTGTAGGCGGTGGTATTCCAATTATTCGTCCATTAAAAAATTGTCTTACTGCTGAGGTAGTAGAGGAGATTACTGGTATCATCAATGGAACTACCAATTATATGATGACAGAGATGTCTGAAAAGGGTGTAGATTTTGATGTGGTATTAAAAGATGCACAGGCAAAAGGATATGCAGAAAAAGATCCGACCGCAGATATTGAAGGATATGATGCAGGCAGAAAGATTGCGATTTTAACATCTTTGGTTTGTGGACAGCAGGTAGATTTTGAAGATATTCATACAGAGGGTATTTCTCATATCTCAAGTACGGATATTAAATATGCGAAGGCGATGGGTAGAGCGATTAAACTGCTTGCTACCAGCAAAAAAGTTGGTGATGGATATGCTGCGATGGTTGCACCATTCTTATTACCACCGGAACATCCATTATATAGTGTAAACGGTGTATTTAACGCGATTTTTGTAAAAGGTAATATGTTAGGTGATGCTATGTTTTACGGAAGTGGAGCAGGAAAGCTTCCAACTGCCAGTGCAGTAGTGGCAGATATCGTAGAGATGGCAAAACACCCGCATAAGCATATTCCAATCGAATGGAAACAGGAAAAAATAGAACTGGTAGATTATAGAGATTTTGAACATAAATTCTTTGTGCGTACCAGTGCATCGACGGAAGAAGTGGAAAAAGTGTTCGGACCGGTTGCATTTATAACAGTAGATGGTGTTGTAAATGAAAATGGTTTTGTGACAGAGGTAATGGCAGAAGCTGAGTTTGAAGCACGTGTTTCACAGTTAGCAAATGTGATTCAGGTGATTCGTGTGAAATAAATGTAGCTATGACGCTGACAATAAGTGTTGGCGGGAAAAGAGGACGGTTTATGAAATACTTAGTAATATTAGGCGATGGTATGGCAGACCGTCCGATTGACGTTCTTGGAGGCAAAACTCCTTTGGAATATGCAAGTACACCGAAAATGGATGAGCTTGCATCAAAGGGCGAAATCGGAATGGTGCATACAATCCCGGATGGGATGAAACCGGGAAGTGATACGGCGAATTTATCTGTATTGGGATATGACCCAAAGAAATACTATTCGGGTCGTTCTCCACTTGAGGCGCTCAGTATTGGTGTGCCTATGTGCGACAGTGATATCGCACTTCGCTGTAATATCGTTACATTGTCAGAGGAAGAAGATAATTACGAAGAACGTACGATTATTGACCATAGCTCTAGTGAAATTGAGACAGAAGAATGTGCGATTTTATTAGATGCAGTCCGTAAAGAGTTAGGGACAGAGGAATTCAAATTTTATGTAGGAACCAGCTATCGTCATTGCCTGATTTGGGATAAGGGCGAGGTCGTAGATTTGGTACCGCCGCATGATGTATTAGGACAGAATATTGCGGATAAACTTCCGGAGAATCCAAAGCTTCGAGAGATGATGAAGCGTAGTTATGATATTCTGGTTAATCATCCGATTAATATAGAGCGTAAGAAAAAAGGACTCAATCCTGCAAACTCCTGTTGGTTCTGGGGTGCTGGAACGAAACCATCCCTCTATCCGTTTGAAGAGCGCGCCCATGTAAAAGGTGCTATGATTTCTGCTGTAGATTTGTTAAAAGGAATTGCAGTCGGCACTTCTATGAAAGTCATTGAGGTAGAAGGTGCGAATGGTGGTCTTGATACGAACTACGCAGGAAAAGCGCAGGCTGCGTTGGATGTGTTGACAAAAGAAGGTTACGATTTTGTGTATGTACATCTAGAAGGTCCGGATGAAATGGGACATCAGGGCAGTGTTGAGAAAAAAGTCAAAGCAATTGAGTATCTGGATGAGAAAATTATTCGTCCAATCGTGGAGGGATTAGAGGCAGCAGGCGAGGAGTTTCGAATGGTAATTTTGCCGGATCATCCGACACCGATTTGTATCCGTACACATTCTGCAGAGAATGTACCATATTTGCTTTATGATAGCAGAATGCAAAGAAGAAAGATTAGTTATTATAATGAACGAGAAGCGGAAGCAACAGGCAACCTGATTGCAGAAGGACATAAGTTGATTGAATATTTATTAGAAATGTAGTAAGCTAAGGATGTATGGCAATGATTGTCATGCATCCTTTTTTTGTGAGTTGTGATGAAGTATAAATAATTTAGCTGTGAAATCAGCGGAAACGAGGAAATATGAAAAAAGTTGGAATTATCGGAGCAATGGAACTGGAAGTAGAAACTTTAAAATCCAAAATGGAGGTTAAATCTACTACTACAAAGGCTCGTATGGAATTTTTTGAAGGTACATTAAATGGTGTAGAGGTAGTTATCGTTCGAAGCGGTATCGGTAAAGTA
>JAFYQA010000045.1 GCA_017547315.1 Roseburia sp.
AAGAGCAGTGTCCACAGCATTTGGAAATCCGCGAGTTGTTAAAAGATGTAACAAAAATGTTCGAATGAGAAAAAGAGGAAAAGTATGGATGGATTAATAACCTTAATTATTTGGGGTGTTATTATTTCAAAAATAGTAAAAGCTGTAAAGGGCGAGGAGAAGAAAAAGACGTCCAAAGCACCTGTCCCAAATAGGAATCAATATCAGCAACCACGTCAAACAGTACAGACAAGACCTGTACAGAGAACGACGCAGGCACAGCGTGATGCCTATTATTACAGTCAGCAGAAGAATACCAAAGAGCGTTTGCAACAGAAATATGGAGTGCAGCAGAATACACTGGAAAAGCAGGATATTCTATCGAGAGCAAAAAGCAATGTAAAAGAGAATGAATCAGATGTGATGGAACAGCAGATCCATGCAGAGGTGTGCAGAGATTTTAAGGAAAATGCACATGCCACATCAGACGTATTACGCCATAAAGAAGAATCTGTATTTTGCGATACCGGAGAAGAGAGCGATATCATCAAGCGAGTGAATGATTTAATCGTTACTGGTTATAGTGGAGATATGGCGTTTGACCGAGATTTTATTGCTGAAGGCGTAGATATGTTGAATCGTTTCACGGTATAGAAGGCAGTACATAGTTAATCATAAGGAGTGCTCTGCGCTCGGATGAGTGATTATGATTGGAAAGAGAGGTAAAGGTATGCGTATTCCGAAAACGGGAGAATTCTATAGACATTTTAAAAATAAGTTGTATCAGATTGTGGCGGTAGCAGAACATTCTGAGGACGGGCAGCAGTTGGTGATTTACCAGGCGTTATATGGAGATTTTAGAGTATATGCGAGACCTCTCGAAATGTTTGTCAGTGAGGTGGATCACGAGAAGTATCCGGAAGTGACGCAGAAGTATCGTTTTGAACGGGTGGAATTTGCAGCCCAAGAAGCGCAGGGGGAAGAGAAGGCTACGCAGACGGTAGAAAAGAGTGATGCAAGGGAAACGATGTGTGTTACGGAAATTACGGAGCAAGAAGAAGCGGTTCAGCAGGACGAAGAGGGCGTAGAACCGGGATTATTAGAGTTTTTAGACGAAGATGACTGGGATAAAAAATATAATATTTTAGTATCGTTGCGAGATAAAATGACCGATAAACTGGTTGATGATTTTGCGGTGGTCTTAGACGTGGTGATTCCAGAAGGACCGGTGGATAAGCGGTATGAGGAATTGAAGCTCTGTGTGAGAACCAGACAGAAATACGAGAGTTTGCATTTGAGATAACGTGATAAAAATAATAGCTGTCACAATATGTGTTTATTTTGTAGGTGTTGTAGTACAAAATAAATGCGTATTGTGACAGCTATTTGTTTTGTATTCTTTTAGGAAAGAATTCGTTACGTTAAATTGCTCAGATTGCTATTATGGTATTTTGGAGTATTGGTAACATCTTCACCAAACCATACTGGAGGAGTGAATGCATCGGCTTCTTCGATACTGCTAAATTCTACCTCGGCTAGAACTAAAGGTGCAAGTTGACCGTGGAATACATCCAATTCAATGGTAAGTTTTTCATCATAAGGAATGAGATATCTGGTTTTTTCGATGAAAATACCATCCGTTTTGGGTTTCATGTGTTCGAAGGCTTCTTTGGTCAGTGGAAGTTCAAACTCTTCGCGTACCATAAGACCCTGGCCTTTGCAGGTTAAGATATATGTGTCATCAGAACGGCGGATGCGGACAACCGGTTCACGGTTGATATATCCCTGTTCGATTTCTTTGTGTGGGTAAGTATCTAAATTCTCTGGTACGGTGTGAATTAAAAATTTGCGTTCGATTTCCATGGGAACCTCCTTAGTTTTTGCTTCTTGCTTTTGATAAACTGAAATTTGGGCGTGCCTTCAGACTCAACAGAAGTCTGAGATTTTTAAATTGCATCTATATTATTTTGTATTCTTTTCTTTAACCAATAATGTAATATACAATGCATATCCACCTGCAATAATCGTAATTAAAACACCTGAAATAATTTGCTTTTGTGGCGTCGTTACTGCTTCATTAGCAAATGCACTTAAGCTATTAAAAATACTATGCGTTAAAATACAAGGCACCAAACTCTTGGTCATATAATAAATCATCACAAACGCAAATCCAATAGCCACTGCATATATTACCTGTAAAAGATTTGGGAGTAATTCCGTTCCAGAACCATTAACTAAGTTTACAATATGACCAATTCCAAAAGTTACACTTGAAACTATAATTGCTGATTTAACACCATCTTTAGCCAGTGCATTAAACAAAAAACCACGGAATATCATTTCTTCAAGAAAACCAACACAAAGCATTGACAAAATATATAATACAGTTTCCAATAACGAAACATTCATAGTTACACCATACCAGAGGTTTGCTGTCAAAAGGATTACCAATGGAATGTAAAACATCATCTTTGAAGCAGGTATTTCCGACTTGCAAAGCCCATACTTTTTAGATAATCCATTCCTTTTGACAAAAAGAAATAATATTACGCAAAGAATTATTAGTATAGGTAATGTTACAATTTTTAAAATACCTATATCTACCGATATATTATCTCCGGTTGATGCAAGTACTACATACGCTATAATCCATACTACCGCGAACCAAATCTCGTTCTTTTCATATAATTTTTTTAGCATCTTTTGTAACCTCCACATATACGATTGCTAAACAAACTTCGTTTATATATCTAGAATATCGATATTTTATCTCTGAAAGATAACAAAAGGAAAAATTTAAGTTTTCTTAAATCATATCACTTCACTACGGAAAACACAAATATGAAAAGGAATGAAAACCTGATAGGATGGATTGACGGAAAATTTGTAATGAAGTATACTAAAGTTTAAGAAGAATTTTGTTGTAAAGTAAGAACAGAATAGATAGGAGAATAAGACCTCTGCTCATCAGAGGATAAACTCTGCAAGCAGAGCGGCATTTTCCTTCGGAAAACAAAGGAGGTCTAAATGAAGAAATTAGGAATTTTTATGGCAGATGGCTGTGAAATGATTGAAGGTTTGGCAGTAGTAGATGTAGTGAGAAGAACTGGAGAGATGGAGATTGTTACGATTGCAATTGGTGATACCAAAGAAGTGACCAGTTCGCATAATGTAACATTTTTAGCAGATGCGTTATCGACAGAAGTGAATTTTGATGAGTTAGATGGTATTGTACTTCCGGGTGGTATGCCGGGAACATTAAACCTCGGAGCAAATGAGACTGTGAATGCGGTTATTAAAAAGTTTGCAGCAGAAGGCAAATTAGTAGCAGCAATCTGTGCAGCACCAAGCGTGCTCGGGGCAGCAGGCATTTTAGAAGGCAGACATGCTACCTGTCATCCAGGCTTTGAAGAGAAGTTAATCGGTGCAACTTGCTTGGAAGATGCAGTAGTAATTGACGGACAGATTGTTACCAGTCGCGGTATGGGTACAGCGGTAGATTTTGGTCTTGCGATTGTATGGCTGATGTTGGGCGACGAAGCGGTAGAAAAAGTGAAAAAAGGTATTGTTTATGATCTCCAGTGGGAAGTTGTAACGGAAGAAGAATAAGACGAAACATAAAAACACCCCCTGCCTTAGCAAAGTAAGGCAAGGGGTATTTTTGCGTTTGGGTGGCGCTTAGTTGCTGCCGCCTTTCATCTGTTCTTCCTGTCTCATGATCATTTTTTTGACCATTTCACCACCAATGCTTCCAGCCTGCGCAGATGTAAGGTCTCCGT
>JAFYQA010000046.1 GCA_017547315.1 Roseburia sp.
CACCATACGTAATCGGTAAGATTGTTGACGGAGAAAAAGGAGTAACCTTATGCTAAAAATAGCAGGATTAGTGTCAGGTGGCGGTACGAATTTGCAGGCGATTATCGACGCAATCGATAACGGCACAATTACCAACACCGAGATTAAAGTGGTTATCAGTAATAATAAAAATGCTTATGCTTTAGAGCGTGCGAAAAATCATGGCATCGAGGGATTATGTATTTCCCCGAAAGATTATGAGGACAGAGCTAAGTTCAACGAAGCGTTTCTTGAGAAGTTGAATTCTTATGAAGTAGACCTTGTAGTTTTGGCAGGATTTTTAGTAGTTATTCCGGAAATGATGATTAAGCAGTACAGAAATCGCATCATTAACATTCACCCATCTCTGATTCCATCGTTCTGTGGAACAGGATTTTATGGATTGAAAGTACATGAAGGTGTACTTTCACGTGGTGTGAAAGTGACTGGTGCTACGGTGCATTTTGTAGATGAAGGTACAGATACTGGTCCAATCATTTTACAGAAAGCAGTAGAAGTGCAGCAAGGAGATACACCGGAAGTATTACAGCGACGTGTCATGGAGCAGGCAGAATGGATAATTATGCCTCAGGCGATTGATTTGATTGCGAATGGCAAAGTTTCTGTCGTAGATGGTCATGCAGTAATTTCAGAATAATTACCAAATAATGATAATATAAGGCTGTTTCAAATCTCAGGTTTGCAACAGCCTATGTGTTTATAGAAAAGGAGAACATATGAAAGTTTTAATCGTAGGTAGTGGCGGACGTGAACATGCAATCGCGACAGCAGTTGCAAAAAGTCCACGAGTAGATAAAATTTATTGTGCACCTGGTAATGCAGGTATTGCGGCATTAGCAGAATGTGTGGCTATCGGTGCTATGGAATTTGATAAATTAGTAGCATTTGCAAAAGAGAATGCCATTGACTTTACTATTATCGGTATGGATGATCCATTAGTAGGTGGTGTGGTAGATGCATTCGAAGCAGAAGGTTTAAAAGTATTTGGTCCTAGAAAAAATGCAGCTATCTTAGAAGGATCAAAAGCATTTTCTAAAGATTTAATGAAAAAATATAATATTCCTACAGCAGCATATGAGAACTTTAATAATCCAGAAGAAGCATTGGCTTACTTAGAGACAGCGAAGTTCCCAATCGTATTAAAAGCAGATGGTCTTGCTTTAGGAAAAGGTGTGTTAATCTGTAATACATTAGAAGAAGCAAAAGATGGCGTAAAAGAAATCATGGAAGACAAGAAGTTCGGTTCCGCAGGTAATACTATGGTAATCGAAGAGTTTATGACAGGCCGTGAAGTGTCTGTATTGTCTTTTGTAGATGGCAAGAGCATCCAGATTATGTCATCAGCACAGGATCACAAACGTGCAATGGATGGCGACCAGGGATTAAATACAGGTGGTATGGGAACATTCTCACCAAGCCCATTCTATACAGCAGAAGTAGATGAGTTCTGTAAAAAATACATTTATCAGGCGACAGTAGACGCTATGGCAGCAGAAGGCAGAGAATTCAAAGGTGTTATTTTCTTTGGTTTAATGCTTACTCCAGATGGACCAAAGGTATTAGAATACAATGCTCGTTTTGGTGACCCGGAGACACAGGTAGTTTTACCTAGAATGAAAAATGATATCATTGATGTAATGGAAGCTTGTGTGGATGGTACATTAGACCAGATTACATTAGAATTTGAGGATAATGCAGCAGTTTGTGTAGTATTAGCTTCAGAGGGTTATCCGGTTGCTTATGACAAAGGCTTTGTTATTAAAGGAATGGAAGCTTTCGAGGGAAAAGAGGATTACTTCTGTTTCCATGCAGGTACAAAATTCAATGAAGAAGGTGTTATCGTGACAAACGGTGGCCGTGTACTTGGTATTACAGCAAAAGGAAGCGATTTAAAAGAAGCGCGTGCAAAAGCATACGAAGCAACAGAATGGGTTGCATTTGATAACAAATACATGCGTCATGATATCGGTAAAGCGATTGATGAAGCATAGGAATGAAAAAGAAGTGGGAACCTCAGGTGTATAAAACATACATCTGGGGTTTTTATTTTAGAGGTTTTTTGAAGATTTTCTGTTTTGGACAATTAGATTTCAAGCGTTTTAAGCTAGACATTTGTTGAAAATAGGAGTACCATGATACTGGTGGATTGGCTTTGGTAAAATGAGAAAGCAAAAGAGAAAATGTAATAAAAAGTGAGGGAAAAGTATGAAAGTTGCACTCATGTTGATTTTGGGGACTGCGGCAATTATTCTTTTAAACTGCATTTATAGGACTTCAAAGAGTAAGAGAAAAATAGGAAGACCTATGATTAAATTGTTAAGGGCTGCTACAGTAGCAGTTGTGCTGTATTTTATTGTGTTGGCCCTGCCGATACCATGGCTTAGCGGTATCATGTATAGTTTGTACTTTGCAAACATTTCATGGATGATGTACTTCATGTTATGTTTTTCATTAGAGTACATAGGGAAAAGACCGGAACAATATATTAATATAAAACTTATGCGTCTGATATTATCCGTAGATTCTATTTCGCTGATGCTAAATAGTATCTTTCATCATGCATTTACATTAAAGAGATATGATACTTGGGGTGGAGGCTATTGTTACGTTTGTGAACATGGTGGATATCTGGGGTTACATTGTTTATGGGTGCATTTTTTGATGGTATGTATTTTCCTGACACTCGCGTATCAGACAATAAAGGCACCGAAAGTATACCGTAAAAAATATTTATATCCATTTTTGCTTTTAATAGGTGTAATTTTTCTTGATTCCATGCATCATATGGAATTTAACCCGGTAGATATAACAGTTGTCGGTTATGGTTTGGGTACTATTATTTTATATTATTATGCATTGAACTATCAGCCAAAAGCTTTGGCACGCCGTTCGCTTGGGATTGTAATCGACGATATGGTTGAAGCCGTATTTATTTTTGATGCAGAAGGAAACTGTTTAAGGGTAAACGAAGCGGTACATCAGATGTTTCCATTAGAAGATGGATTGGAAATAGTAGAGAAGCGGTTTACAGAATGGCAGAATAAGGTAGATATTAGAAAAGAGAGTGGCAAGAGCTGGGAATGGAAGCAGATAAGAGATGGTAGGGAATGCCATTATCTGGCCAGATATCACAGTCTCTTTGACGAGAGAAATCGATATATTGGCAGTTTCTGGACCGTTCGTGACCGCACAGAAATCGTAGAAGAATTACAAAGACAGCGTTTCCGCGCTACGCATGATGTTTTGACAGGACTTTATAATGAAGAGAGCTTCTATGAAAAGGTGAAAGAGACGTTGGAAACGGAAGCAGAGGAGCAATTTTATATTGTCTGTTCAGATATTCAGAATTTCAAATTTATTAACGATATTTTCGGAAAACAGGTTGGTGATGAGCTGCTGATTAAAATAGCAGGCAGATTAAAGGAACGAATAAATATCGGTGGTGTATATGGACATTTAGAGCAGGATCGATTTGCCTTATTGATTCGCAAACAGGATTTTGACCCGGCAATTTTTAAGGACATACCAAAGGAAGTACATGCGAATAGAGATATTTCCTATCCAGTTAATATTTTCTTGGGGGTTTATGAGGTTACAGATAGAACGATACCTGTTTCCGTAATGTGTGAGCATGCAATTATGGCGGTGCATACATTAAAGGGCGGATTCAATCTGGAGATTGCATATTATGACGATACCTTGCGGGCAAGCGTATTAAAAGAGCAGGAACTCACCAGTGATTTGGAGAGAGCGTTGAATGACAGAGAGATTCAAATCTACTTACAGCCACAAATCAATGGTGATGGAGAGATGCTTGGTGCAGAAGCGTTGGTACGATGGTTACATCCAAAGCGTGGTATGGTAATGCCGGGAGAATTTATTGAGATTTTTGAACAGAATGGTATGATTGTAAAATTAGACCAGTATATCTGGCGTTTGGCATGTGAACATTTGAAACGCTGGAAAGAAAATGGCTGGGAAGATAAGTATATCTCAGTAAATATTTCACCTACAGATTTCCATTTTATAGATATTTATGGCACTTTTATGGAATTGATAGAGGAATATCAGATAAATCCAAAGAATTTGCGATTAGAGATTACAGAGACTGCTATGATTATGAATTTAGAAAAGCAGTTAGAGTTAATTGAAAAATTGCGTAATTCTGGTTTTATTGTAGAAATGGATGATTTTGGAAGTGGATATTCTTCATTAAATATGTTAAAAGATATCCGAGTGGACGTGTTGAAGTTTGATTTGAATTTCTTGCGTAATAGTAATGATATTGAACGAAGCAGAAAAATTATCAAATCACTAATGACCTTGTCTCATGAACTAGACATGCCTGCTATTTCAGAAGGTGTAGAAACGAAAGAACAGGTGGAATTCTTAAAGGGAATTGGTTGTAATTTGTTCCAAGGATATTATTTTGCACGGCCAATGGATGTAAAAACATTTGAAGAAACTTATCGATGATAGGATTATTCCGGGAATAGTTTTAAACTATTTCCGGAATTTTTTTCGGAAAATAAAGAAATTTGATTGCATATTTTGACGGAATCAGTATAATTAATGTATATGCGCGAATAGCGCTTATTGGAGGGTAACTATGGCACAGACAGTTATGATTAAAAGCAATAAATATGGCATTAATTTGATTTTGGACCCGAATATTGCTTTTGTTGATTTACTGAAAGCAATCATCGAAAAGTTTAAAGAGTCTGAGAAGTTTTTTAAGAATTCTAAGCTTGGGATTTCTTTTGAAGGAAGAAGACTTTCCGGTGAAGAGGAACAGAAGATTATTGATGCGATTACAGAGCATACAAGTATTGAGATTCTGTGTGTTGTAGATAATGACGAAGAGCATGCACAGAAGATGAAAGCTCAGATTGATGCTTATAGTGAAGCGATTGAGAAAGAGTATGCGAAAGCTATGAGTTCTTCAGGTGAGTTTTATCGCGGAACGCTTCGTTCTGGTCAGGTGCTTGAGAGTGATGCCAGCATTACGATTTTGGGTGATGTGAATCCGGGCGCAAGAGTGACTTCAGGAGGGAATATTGTAGTACTCGGAGCGTTGAAAGGTAATGCACAGGCTGGTATTTATGGAGATACTAGTTGTTTCATCTTAGCTTTGGAAATGGATCCAATTCAGATTCAGATTGGGAATTTACTGGCAAAAAGTCCAGATAAAGAGAAGAAGAAAAGACGGGTTGCACTTAGAGAAAAGAAGGAACCGAATGAGCTTCAGATAGCTGTTGCCAGAGAGGGGAATATTTATATCGAACCAGTGTCGAAGAAGATTTTGAACAACATATAGCGTAGGAGGAACGTGAGAAAATGAGTGAAGTTATTGTAATTACATCCGGTAAGGGTGGTGTTGGTAAGACAACTACAACAGCAAATGTAGGTACAGGTCTTGCACAGCTAAATAAAAAAGTAGTAATGATTGATACAGATATCGGTCTTCGTAACTTAGATGTAGTTATGGGACTTGAGAATCGTATTGTTTATAATTTAGTAGATGTTATTGAGGGTAAATGTCGTTTGAAACAGGCTTTAATCAAAGATAAAAAATATCCAGAATTGTGTTTGATTCCATCTGCACAGACCAGAGACAAAGACGCTGTTACACCAGAACAG
>JAFYQA010000047.1 GCA_017547315.1 Roseburia sp.
GTGGAAATTGATGCTTATATTCCAATGACTTATATTCCGAACGAATATCAAAAACTGGATATTTACAAGCGTATTGCCAGTCTAGAAACGGAAGAAGAAATCGATGAAATGTTAGAAGAGTTAATCGACCGTTTTGGTGATCTTCCGAAATCAGTAGAAAACTTGCTTTACATTGCCAGAATCAAGTCAATGGCACATCAGGTTTATTTAACCGAAGTGCAGCAGAAAGCAGATACGATTAAGTTTACGCTTTACGAAAAGGCGAAACTGGATGTTTCTAAGATTCCGGTATTGGTAGCGGCACATCCGAATAGCGTGAAATTTGTGCCGGATGCGAAAGCACCGTACTTTATTTATTTCTTGAAAAAGAATTCCAGAGAGAAAAATAAAAAGCCGTTAGAGGTGCTAGAAGAGTTCTTAAAAGAACTATATGCACTGAAAATCAAGGAAACTTTGTGAAAAAATAATGAAAAACCTTGCAGTGTGTGGAAAAAAGCACTATAATGTATCAAGTGTTTTTAGAAAACAAGTGAACAGATATAGGAGAGGAACGAAATGAAAAAGAGATTAATGGCATTACTTTTAAGTGGTGTACTTGCAGTGTCTATGTTTGCAGGATGCGGCTCAGAGATAGATAAGACAGCAACAGTTGCAACAAACGGAACAACAGATATTACACTTGGTGTTGCTAATTTTGCTGCACGTTTAACACAGGCACAGTACGATGATTTTTATGTATCATACTTTGGTGAAAATGTATGGCGTACAGATATGTATGGCTATGGTACCACTACAGAAGATGATATGAAAGCAAATGTAATTCAGAACCTTTATGCAATGTATGCATTGAAGGATCATATGGCTGACTATGGTGTAGAAATTACAGCAGAAGATGTAGCAGCTATTAGTGCAGTGGCAGAGAGCTTTATTAGCAGTAACAGTGCAGAAGCAATCGAAGCATTGGGTGCAGACAGAGAAATTGTTGAAGTATATTTAGAGTTACTTACAATCCAGAGCAGAATGCATGCAGAAATCATCAAAGATACAGATACGAATGTAAGTGATGAAGAAGCAGCTACAAGCGCATACAGCCAGGTATACATTTCTAAAACATCTTACACAGATGCAGATGGTAATAGTGTAAAATATACAGAAGAAGAAGCGGCAGCACTTGCGCAGAATGTAAAAGCATTTGCAGCAGCAGCGAAAGCAAATGGTTTAGAATCAGCAGCAGAAGCTTACGGTCATAAAGTAACAACTGGCACATATAATAAGGATTCAAGCGTAGTTGCAGAAGTTGGTAATGCATTAAAGACATTAACAGTAGATGGTGCTGTTTCAGACTTAATCGAGTTAGAAAATGCTTATTATGTAGTTCAGATGGATGCAGTTGTAGATGCAGATGCAACAGAAGCTACACGTGAAAGCATTATCTCAAACAGAGAGACAGAATTATTCACAAAGGTAGTGGAAGGCTATATTGCAGAATCTGAATGGAAACTTGATAAAAAGTTATGGGAAAAAGTAACTTTCGATAATTTATTTACTCTTTACGAAGTAGAAGCAGACACAGAAGAGTTAGAATCAACAGAAGAATAATAAGACGATGATAGAAAGAGAACTCCAACGCGAGTTCTCTTTTTTCTATTCACTGGCTTTCTTTATTGAAAGATAATGGAATTCATGATATATTTAGAATTAGGATATTAGAATATAAAATGGGTTATTAGGGGAATTTCTTATTGGAAATTCAAGAGGAATATAGAATGAAAAGTAATATTGTATTGATTGGAATGCCGGGTGTTGGAAAAAGTACGGTAGGAGTTATTTTGGCTAAGGTATTGGGATACCAATTTGTTGATTCTGATTTGGTAATACAGAAAGAAGAAGGAAAATTATTAAAAGAGATTATTGCAGAAGTGGGAACGGAAGGCTTCATAGAAGTGGAGAACCGGGTGAACGCATCGTTGGCAGTTACAGATTCTATTATAGCGACCGGAGGTAGCGTGGTATATGGTAAAGAAGCCATGGAGCATTTACGTGAAATAGGGACGGTTGTATATCTGTCACTTCCTTTTGAAGAAATAGACAAGCGTTTGAGTGATATTAAAGGCAGAGGTGTTGTGCTTCGGGAAGGACAGACACTGAAAGATTTATACGAAGAACGTAAAGTATTGTATGAGCAGTATGCAGACATCCAGATTGATGAGACCGGATTAAATGTAGAAGAAACTATTAACGCGATTTTAAAATCAAGGGATACAAATAAATGGTAAAATTGGAAATGACAAAAAAGATAAAAAAACGACTTGCAGGTGTGGGCATTTTGTTTTTGGGTATGCTATACATAGCAGCTTCTGAACATGTGAGTTTGGGTATGCCGTATCAGCAGGTGATGTTCAATGATATGCATATTTGTGATGTGGCAGCCAGTACAGATGTGGTGCAGATGGCGAGAGAAGTGCGGAAAGAGATGGCTTTAGAAAGTGAAGAAATACTTGCCATTGATTATCGCATTGCAGTTGTTGAGGCTCAGAAACCTTTTGTAACGCTTATGACAAAAGATGAGATGGAAAACGTTTTAAAGGAAAACCTGACTTCAGCAATTGTAAATGATGGTATCAAAAGCTATACATTAAAGATTGAAGGATACACAGCCACATTTGCCAATTTAGAAGAGGTGAAGAGTTTGTTTTGCGGTGTGAAGGATGCTGCGGATGAACAAAAAGAATTCGAACCGGTAATCATGAAACAGGATGGGCATGTGAATGGTGTGCTGACCGCGTCATTAGAACCGATTGTTCCGAATGTGTGGGAATCGGATATTATTCCGGAAGAAAAAGAAGGGGATGGAATTTCTGCAGGAGTTACAGCATCGCTTATGAACAGTTTGGAATACGTAATGGCGAATCCATATAAAGGTACTTATCAAAAGGGTATTCTGGATATGGAATTCATAGAGAATATTGATATCTATGAGAGTTTTGCGTCGAAAGAAGAACTGGCAGATGTAGAAACAGAGATTGTAGAAGTAACAAAAGAAAAAGAAACGAATAAAATATATGTAGTAAAGAGTGGTGATAGTCTTTCTCTTATTGCATACCAAAATGATACAACCGTTGCATCTATTATGGCATTAAACGGGTTTAAGAATATGAATCAGATTATTCGTATTGATGACGAGCTGATTATTGCAGTTCCAGAGCCTGATTTGATGCTTCGTGTGACAAAGGGCGAAGTTTACGAAGAAGATTATAGAGCAGACCCGGTTATTATACCAAATGACAGTTGGTATACCACAAAAGAAGTCGTGCATTACGAAGGAACAGTTGGCCACAGAGAGCGAAATGACGTGGTGACGATTGAAAACGGCATTGAAGTAGACCGTAAAATGATACATGAGAACATTATGGTTGTTTCTGAACCGGCTGTTATTGAACGAGGAACTATTATACCGCCAACTTATATCAAACCGATTAATGGTGGTCGAAAGACTTCGAATTATGGATGGCGTTGGGGAAGGTTGCATAAAGGTACAGACTGGGGTATCCCGGTTGGTACGAAGATTTTTGCGTCTAGTGCAGGTACTGTAGTTCGTGCGGATTATAATGGAGCATACGGTTTATGCGTATTGATTAGTCATCCGGACGGACGAATGACTCGTTATGCACATTGTAGTAAATTGTTGGTATCTGCAGGACAGTCTGTAAAGCAGGGAGAGACGATTGCTTTAAGTGGTAATACCGGTCGTTCTACAGGACCACATCTTCATTTTGAGATGATTATTAATGGTTCGGCAGTAGACCCATTAAAGTATATTAATTAGAGTGAATAAACAAAAATTTGCCTAAATGAAAGTGTTATGGTATAATAACAAAAAAACTTGACAAAAGCACTTGACGGCTACTATAATTACGTGTTTGTATGAATAGTTCATAGAGGTGTAGAATGGAACAGTATGTAATTAAGGGTGGAACTCCACTCGTAGGTGAGGTTGAAATTGGTGGTGCGAAGAATGCGGCACTTGCGATTCTTTCAGCAGCCATTATGACAGACGAGACCGTTACAATAGATAATTTACCAAATGTTAGAGATATTAATGTATTGTTAGATGCTATCCGTGAGATTGGTGCACAGGTAGAACGTATAGATGCTCATACCGTTAAGATTAATGGTTCTTTTATCAGAGATTATAAGGTAGACAATGAGTTTATTCGTAAAATCAGAGCGTCCTATTATTTAATAGGTGCTATGTTGGGTAAATATAAGAGAGCAGAAGTTGCATTACCGGGTGGCTGTAATATTGGAAGCAGACCAATTGACCTTCATATGAAAGGTTTCCGTGCGTTAGGTGCGGTAGTTGATATAGAGCATGGTATGTTGATTGCATCTGCAGACCGTTTGAAAGGTACACATATCTATTTGGATAAGGTATCAGTAGGTGCAACGATTAATATTATGATGGCAGCTACTATGGCAGAGGGTAAGACCATTATTGAGAATGCAGCGAAAGAGCCTCATGTAGTAGATGTAGCGAACTTCTTAAATAGTATGGGTGCGAATATCCGTGGTGCCGGAACAGATGTAATTCGTATCGTAGGTGTAGAGAAGCTTCATAAGACGGAATACTCTGTTATTCCAGATCAGATTGAAGCAGGTACCTTTATGTTTGCTGCTGCAGCGACTAAGGGTGACGTAATGCTTAAGAATGTAATTCCGAAGCATTTAGAAGCTACTACAGCGAAGTTGTTAGAAATTGGATGTGAGGTAGAAGAATTTGATGATGCAGTTCGAGTAGTTGCATCAAAACCATTACATCATACACAGGTTACTACATTGCCATATCCTGGATTCCCGACAGATATGCAGCCTCAGATGGCGGTTGTATTAGGTATTGCAGAGGGCACAAGTACTGTAACAGAGAGTATTTTTGAAAATCGTTTCAAATATGTAGACGAATTGACCAGAATGGGTGCCAATATTAAAGTAGAAAGTAATATTGCTATTATCAATGGCGTAGAGCGTTATACAGGTGCACGAGTAAATGCACCAGATTTGCGTGCGGGTGCAGCACTTGTAATTGCAGGTCTTTCTGCAGATGGTATTACCGTAGTAGATGATATTTACTACATTGAGCGTGGTTATGAAGACTTTGAACGTAAACTTGCATCTTTAGGAGCACTTATCGAGAAGGTTAGCACCGAAAAAGAGATTAAAAAGTTTTCTTTAAAAGTATCATAATAGAAATTGGGTATTGACAGATGCATAAAAACATAGTACTTTATGCATGGAGA
>JAFYQA010000048.1 GCA_017547315.1 Roseburia sp.
CGCCATAAGGGACTCGAACCCCTAACCTTCGCATTCGTAGTGCGCTACTCTATCCAATTGAGCTAATAGCGCGCATTCAACTTATAATATTATATACGAAGGTTGTATAAAAGTCAAAGGAAAATTGCTTAACTTGACAATAAACTTTACATCTGCTATTTTAATAGGATAGACTATTTATGTATTATGGGAGGCATATTTTGGGTAGCAAAATTCTTTTTAGAAACACAACAACTTACACAGAAGATATTGCATTTGAAGCTGGAGAAGCATTTTGGGAGACTCAGCCAGCTTACAAAAAGCGTGTTAAGAAATACAAAATTGTTGCTGCTATTATGGGTGTAACATTTGCAATTGCAGCAGTAGCATCTTTAGTAAAATCAGGTCCTATGTTATTAACTTTAGGTGCTGTAGCAATGGCATTAGCTGCAGGATTCTGGTTTGTTAAGGCTGAAGGAATGATCAGAAATTCTGCAAAAAACTTCAGAGGCATGGACACAAAAGTTACATATGGAGTAAGCGAAAGCTTTTTCTTTGTAATTAACAGAGATTATGTTGGTGGCGAAGAACCGCAGACAAAGGCTGATGAAATTAAGGAAAAGATTCAGGACGCTCTTGAAGAAGCTAAAGAAGAATTAGCTGAAGCAGTAGAAGAGGTTAAGGAAGAAGTTGCTGAATTAGTTGAAGAAGATTCTCACGACGATGAAGATGACTATGAAGACGAATTCCTTTCTTTAGAAGAATTACTTGTTTGTATCGTTACAGAAAATCTATACATTTTAATCTGGCCTAAGCCGTATTATATTTTAGACAGAAGATGTTTCGAAGAAGGCAAGGATGCTGAATTCAGAGCGTTTATCGAAGAACACGCTAGAATCATTGAAGCATAATTAATTTGATAAATATTTTAAAGTGCATAATTAGATCGCGAGTCTGGTATGGCTCGCGTCATTTTGCGGCTGTGCTGGAATTGGCAGACAGGCAAGCTTGAGGTGCTTGTGTCCGCAGGGCGTACGGGTTCGAGTCCCGTTGGCCGCACCAACGAAAGAAAGATGGGTTTTGCCCATCTTTTTTTCGTTCTTGAAATATTACAAGGGACTCGAACCCTCTAGGGCGCGAGCATCAATGAGGGCGTTCAGTGAACGGCCGAGTAGGGAGCGGTCCGAAGGCGACCGAGTTGGGAGCCGAGGACGAAGCATGCCTGACGATAGGAAGGCAGGCGGTCGAGTCCCGTTGGCCGCACCAACGAAAAGAAGATAGGTTTTGCCCATCTTTTTTTCGTTTTTGTAGTTATGATTATCATTCAATTTCAAGTACTCTTTTGCCAATAATTGATTTTTGATTCTCGGATAATTTTAATCCAATATCAACTCTCATCACGCGATCCGATTGTAATGCTAAAAGCACATAATACATCTGCTCTGTTAACGTCTTGAACTTCTCACGTACCATAGGCTCCTCCTTCTGCATTTCTTTTACCGAATATCATATCGATAATCGATATCCCTCTTTATTATCCATAATCTGACTTCTCAATTCATAATGTCAACAATAAATATCGAATATCGATATTCGAATTGCTGTAAAACAAAAGACACCCTTTCCGGGTGTCTTTTGTTTTATACTGAAAGTGAATGTCGATATTTGTTTGTTAATATAGAAAAAAGCCTTAAATACTAGGAAAAAGAATAGATAGAGGTTGTTTTACATATATTTCCATGATAAACTAAAATAGTGGTGTGATTTACCACTATAATAATGAAAGGAACGGTTAGAAAGTAAAGATGCGTTTGATGAAAAAAGAAGCAATATCATGTGTTTTGATATTGGCATTAATTTTTTCTACAGTGTTCAGTAATGCAGCAGTTGTATTCGCAAACCCAGTAGATCTTGAGGTTGCTGCTACTGAATTACAGGGTGAAGGTACAGAAGCAAATCCGTACAAAATCAATAATGTAGAAGAACTAATCCTATTCCGTGACTCCGTAAATAAAGGAGAAACTAAGTATAATGCAGAAGGTGTATACGTTGCACTAGGCGCAGATATCGACATGGCAGATGTTGATTGGAGCGTAAATATCGGTGACGATTGCAGCGCAACATTTGATGGTATCTTCGACGGTAAGGGTTATACAATCAAAAACTTAAACAGTAAAGAAACTGCAGCAAAGGGTGACGGATATATTTGCACAGGTCTATTTGGTGCAATTTATGGTTCCGCAGTTGTAAAGAACTTTACTATTGAAAACGCAAGCATCGATACAGGTGACTTCGTAGGCAACAATGCAGGTGCAGTTGTAGGCTTTGCATATAATGCTACAGGTTCTGTAGAAAATGTAAAGGTAACAGGTGTCGATATTGATGCAAAGAATGTAACAGGTACAGGTGCAATCGTAGGTTACTCATATGGTGGTAATCTAATAGTAAAGGATTGTACAGTTGAAAATGGTGTAATTACAGGTGCAGCATATGTTGGCGGTGTAATTGGCTATGCTGGAGGCAAGTCAGTAGTTGAAGACTGTACTGTACAGGATGTAGATGTAAACGCTACAAGCTGTGCTGCAGGCGGTGTTGCAGGTATCATGTTAGACGGTGGTAGCGCAACAGGAAACACAGTTGAAAATTTAGATTTAGTATCTGCAAAGGAATTCTGGAAAAATAGTGCAGGTATTGAAGTTGGCTGCATTATTAATTCCATCACAGTTGCAGGTACAACTTACAAGAATGTAACAGCAAATGGTGCAGAAACAGACGTAATTGTTGGTAG
>JAFYQA010000049.1 GCA_017547315.1 Roseburia sp.
GCTACACCATGCATATAGTATTTACCAATCTCAGATTCTTCTTTAATTAAACCAAGTTCGATACAGCCTTCTGCTAATACTCTTTTACAGATATTATTTAATTCGATTAATGTCACTCCCGGTTTCGCAGCATCAACAACAGCACGGTTTGCTTTTAATACGATATCATAAACCTGACGCTGTCTCTCACTATATTTGCCATTAATCGGGTAAGTTCTGGTAATATCAGAACAATAACCTTCCCACTTGGTTCCTAAATCTAAGAGAATCAAATCGCCATCTTTGCAGGTATCACGATTGGTCTCATAATGAAGCATTGTTCCATTGATACCGCTGCCTGCAATCGTAGCAAAAGAAGGTCTCTCACCGCCCAAATAATGCACGATATATTCAAAATCAGCCTGTGCCTGATATTCTTTCTGCTCTGGTTTTAAATTCTTAAGCACGTTTTTGAGACCTTCGTCTGTCACACGTACTGCTTCTTTGATAAGTGCTACTTCTTCTGCATCTTTTTGCATACGCATCTCTGCTACGATTGGATGCAGGTTCTTAATAGTTACACCAAGATATTTCTTCGCATATTCATCTGCTTTTATCACATTATAATCCGGCATATCTTCCATCTGATATCTAAAGCAGTCAAAGTACAGAGTTTCTACATCTCCTCTTCTCATAATACGGTTCATATCTGCTTCAAATCCATCAATATAACGAACTGTCTCAATACCCGTAATCTCTTTTGCCTCGTCCATGCTTACCTTTTTACCGGTCCAACGTACGACTGTTGGGTCTGCTTCTTCAATATAAAGTGTGGTCTTCGGCTCTTTTGCCGCCTTATCCATCACCAAAATCATGCGGTCCCTACGCAAACCAGTCAAATAAAAAAAGTTCCTGTTTGCTTCAAAAGGTGCATATTCATCATTACTCACATGCGTCTCTATACCAGAAAAAAGAACCAATACTGAACCTTTTTCCATTTTTTCCAATACCTGTTGTCTTCTTGCCTCGTAATTCATAATCAACCTCGCTCTACCACATCTTTGGCATATTCTTTATAATCTGCTTCTTTCAATTGTTGCTCTTTTTGTATTTGCAACTCCTGTTCCTTGCGTCTTACATCATCACGTACCAGTCGATACACAGTTGCAGCAATTGGTACACCAATTAACATTCCAAGGATTCCTGCAAGTGCACCACCAAGCGTTACTGCTGCAAGCACCCAGATTGCCGGAAGTCCTAAGGAACCGCCTACTACCTTTGGATAAATCAGATTGCCTTCTAACTGCTGTAATACTAAAAGGAACACAATAAATAACAATGCCTTCACAGATGAAACTGTCAAAATCATTACAAAACCAACAATTCCGCCAATATATGCACCAGCAACCGGAATTAACGCTGTAAAACCGATTAATGCACCAATCATGCCCGCATACGGGAACTGGAATATCAACATACCAAATGCACAAAGAGCACCTAAAATAATTGCTTCTGTAAACTGTCCTACAATGTAACGATGAAAACTGTCATTCATTACACCTGCTACATAATAAACTTTTCTCGCCTGCTTTTCTGGCATATAATTCTTTATCAAACGCTTGCACTGTCCAATCAGACTTTCTTTACCAAGCAGGAAATAAATCGCAAAAATAAATGCCAATACGCCAGTCACTATGTTAGACACCATTGTAGATACCGCAGAAACCACCGCACCTACTGTACTTCCCAAACCACTTGAAACCATCTTTACAGCTTCGTTTATCAAAGACTTCCAGTCAATCCCCTTAAGCTGTGCATACAAGTCTTCCGGTGCCAGCTCCATAAATAATTCACTGCTCAACAAAGCTTCCATTGCCGGTGGAATATCTGAAATCAATAACTGAATACAGGATGTCAGTTCTGGAACGACCAAACTAATAATCAAAGTAATAATTAGAATAAAACTTAAAATTGCCAACAACATACATGCCGGAATCTTCATTTTCTGCAACTTCTTATTCTGCGTTTTGGCAAAAAAACGCTTCTCATAGAATACCATGAGAATATTAATAATGTATGCTACTACAAATCCTATCAAAATCGGCGTAGCTGCACTAAGCAAAAGCTTTGCTCCTGCCATTAACGGTTCCCAGTAATGAATCGCTAAAAACAATAAAAATGCAGTTACTCCTATTTTTAAACAACTTTTCCATTCTACCTGCATATAACCCGCCTTCTACCTCCTAATAGCTCTTAAAAATTACATTGCGATATGGCAATAATGCATTCAAAAGAATACCGCCTAATACATAACAGGATATCACTTCCCCAATTCCTACCGTCAGCATAAAAAACGGGATGGTACCTTCTGCTCCATACACATACGCTAACACATAAGGCACAATCACGGTATTTGCTACCACTGGCGGTAATGGAACCAGCCACTTGTACCTTCGCAACAAATAACTGCCAACTGCACCTAAAAAAGTCGCCAAACTGCCGAATACAACATCCATAGGCAGACAGCCAGTCAACAAATTACTTAGTAAACATCCGATTGCAAGCCCCGGTATCGCTGCCGGAGTAAAAAACGGTAAAATCGTAAGTGCCTCTGAAATCCGCACCTGAATCGCACCGGATGCCAAGTGAAATGCACTGACAAAATAAGTCAGTACAACATAGATGGCCGCAATTAATGCGGCCTGTGCTACAAATAATACTTTCTTGTTTCTCATTTTTAATTAATCTCCTTAGTTTTATTTAAGGTCAGGATGGTTTCGAACTGACCATATTTATTTAATTTCCATTTCTGGAATTAATAATCCCCTGAAGCGCAGCATTCTTCTCATTTAAAATCATTGCAACCTGATCCTGCGTCACATTATCTACCTTGCCCTGGCCATAAGTACCTGAATAGGAACCGGTAGTCGCATTGTAAGTCTTATCATCGTAAATCTTGTCTGCGTTATAAGACTTATCTGCATTGTAAGTTCTATCCATCTCACGAACCAAATCGTTCAATTCCGCTTCGATGTATGCCTGGTCAATCTCTGCCTGCTTTTTAGCCTCATCTTCTGCTGCTTCTCTCGCCAAACGATCAATAATCTCCTGCGCTTCCTGCAATTTCGCTTCTTCTTCCAGACGTTTCTGTTCTGCCGGATCAAAATAGTTCACGTTCCAATACTTTATAACACTGCTTTTAATGCTCTCTCTTTTATTCTTCTCAGCAATTAAATCTCTTCCGAAGGTAACCATTTTTTGTACCTCGCCTTTCCCCAATACTAATAACCCAATACAAAAATTCCTATTATAAATCATACCATTATCTGCTCAGAAAAAAAAGTCATTTTCTGTATAATTTCATTAATTTTTTCACAAACTCCCTCTATATTCAAAAACCATTCAGCGAAATCATGTTCTAACAGCTGGACGGCTATCTAACCACACAGGAGGCTGCCATGGGTGCATATAAAGTAGATATCTGCGGGGTCAACACCTCAAAACTTCCCATACTAAAAGAAGCAGAAAAAGAAGAGCTATTTAAGAAGATAAAAGCCGGTGACATAGCGGCACGCGAAACCTATATCCAAGGCAATTTACGACTTGTCCTCTCAGTCATTCGCCGTTTTTCCGGAAATGGAGAAAATGCAGACGACCTGTTCCAAATCGGCTGTATCGGTCTCATCAAATCCATTGATAATTTTGACCCGACTATGGGAGTCAAATTCTCCACTTACGCCGTCCCAATGATAATCGGTGAAATCCGCCGCTACCTTAGAGATAACAACAGTATCCGGGTCAGCCGTTCTCTCCGCGACACTGCCTATAAAGCCATTCATGCAAAAGAACTCCTCTCCAAAAATAACTTCAAAGAACCAACCTTA